>CAJOOD010000093.1 GCA_905236085.1 uncultured Bacilli bacterium | reverse complement strand
GATAATATGGAGCAGGATTTACGATTACTTGGTTTCCAGCACCATTACCAGAAGTGGCAACGACCGCACCAGCACCATAAGTTTGCATCATATCTTTTCTCATTTGTGCACGTTTGGCTTCTTCTTCTCTTGCAATTCTCTTTGCGTAGCTAGCAGGAATTCTATTCTTGAAGCAGCAACCATAAACGATAGATAAGGCGATTGCTAAGGTTAGAGCTACACTGACATAAATGTAAACAAATGTGAGATTTATGCCTTTGAAGGATAATGTACCAACGACTTTATTTGTTAAATCTTTGTGATCGATATTGGCCCATAATGTTGGTCCAACTATACCAAACACGACAAATGACACAGAAATTAATGTTATAAATACGAATGTCAACCACATTAATTTGTGTGGTAAGCGATAACGGCCTAATTTACCAGAGCAAATGCCTACGATAAAGGCAATTACTGTGATAACAGCGATGACCACTAATACAGCGACAAGGGCCGCGATAGCGTAGATTAGAACATAAGTAAGAGTTCCACCCATCACCATAATTGATGTGAAGAAGTCATCCTTAATAACCCAGAAACTATTGCTTGAGGTGAATACACCAAAGTCTTGTCCGAATATTGATTTCAATGCAAAGAATAAGAAATCTTTCATTGAAACGTCGACGGTAGTAGCAACACCATCGATGACGAGATCCATCTTAGCGAGTGGCATTAAATATAAACCACCGACGATAGAACCAACCCCTAAAAGTAATAATAATAAGGCAATAATTAAAGCAGGGCTCCATCTTTTAATTATCTTGTAACCTTCAACTGTCTTTTCCATAGTTCTAATTATAATATGTTAATTATTCAAATTAAAGAGGAAATTTTTTCGACTATTTCCCTTCGTTTTGTTTCTTCTCCTTTCTTTTCGTTATTATTTTGCTTTCTAAAACATTTAAATGCGGCCAAATGACGGCTAAAATGAGTTCAATTCCTAATAATATGACATGCGTTCTAGCGTGATGCGCTCCTGGTTCTATTAATAAAGCGATAGAAAATCCGATTAATATTAATGATTCAATTAGATTTAAGATAGAGACTATTTTACTGGTTTTAAAATTCTCTATGACATTATCACATATTTCTTCAGCTTCTCTTAATATGCCCCATACCGCCCAGACGACACAGGTGATGGTGACTTGTTCAGGATTACCATTAATCGCCGTTAGTAAGATGATACCAAGAATTAATGTTAATAACTGAGTAACAAATTTTAATGTCTGATGCTTAAATTCCTTAGATACAAGTAATATTATTACAGTTTCAAAAGAGAATAATAACATTGCCCCACCGACGAGATAATTTAAGACATATTGCTCTTCTTGAACTAATTGCTCATTGAATATAAATGTTAGAACGCCAAGAGCGATATAAATTATCGTTCTAATAATTTTGTAGGTCTTCATTTTTTTATGACAAAAATCTTGTTTTCAGGAATGTTTTCGATGACAACAGGACATTCTCCTCCTATTTGAATATCATACACTACTTCATCAGCCTTATTCAATCTTATATCATAGATATGACCAGGTCTAACCTCATCTTTATAGCGAAAATGGACATGGTCCCCTATTTGATATTTAGAATTGATAATTATTTTTTCTTTTTTTCTCTTTTTAAATATAGACATAATTAAGCTACTCTTAATAATGAAGTATCATCGATTAAACCCCATGCTCCCTCATCATTTATTTTAATATATACACCAACGACTATCTTATCGCCTTCAGTATAATTGATATTACTTATCACTGGTTTATCCCAATTATTATAAGAAGTAATTGAGCCATTTTGCTTATAGACAATATTGTCATTAATCTTGACATAAGTATATATCTCTTGTTCGCTAGCGGTGCCACCCATGAGATATAAAGAATATTGATAAGTACCGGATTTTAGATTATTGATTTCTTGTTCGATAGCAAAATCGACCTTATTAGCAGTTGATGACCAGAAATGTAGAGTCTTGCTACCTTCTCTAGCATCTTTATCTTCTCTAATGGTTAATTCATCGATATCGGTATTATTGTTAATGATAGTCCATGCTTCATTAACTTCATCTTCAAAGCCAGGATTAAGTAAATAATTAGTATCATCTAATGCTTCTTCTTTTAGCATGTTAAATACTCTTATAGAACTTCTTAATTCTCCTTTTCTTGTAAAGAAGGCTTCATTATCTACCGCGCATCCTCCATACCATTTACCAGCATCATCTGGATCATATTCCACCGCATATGATGAGGCCCAGCCGGAACCATATTTTTGCCATAATGCAAAATTTTCATTATATGAGGATTTATTAACTGATATCCATGTTCCTTCCCAATATGACATACCAATGCAGTTATTAACATTAACTAAGGTATCACATAAATCATGGAGATAATCCATCTGTCCTTGTTCTGATATGGCGTAATTCGCAAATGGATATGATGTAGTAACAGAAGATGAATTAATGGTGTTACCAAAATAATCAGTATCTTCTAAGGTATTTAGATATGAGGTCTCCATGACCATGACTTTCTTATTAAAATTAGTAGCGACTGTATTTAATACTGAGGCTAGATTTTCTAATGAACCATGCCAATAAGGATAATAAGATGTAGTAAATACATCATAATCAACATTATTATTTTTTAAATATGTCGCATAATTAGATAATCTATTAGTCTTTTCTGGATTGGTGAAATGAACAGCGACCATGGCTTCAGGATAGACTTCTCTAATAGCTTTAGAGCCAGATTTCATCAATGTGCAGACATTATTAAAGTCGGTTTCACCACACATCTTACCATTGGTTTCATTACCAACTTGGACCATACCAACATCAACATTATTGTCTTTTAATAATGTTAATGAATCTAGAGTATATTGATATAGAGCATTAGATTTAGTATCTAAATCATATGATTTCCATGCTTTAGGAGCTTGTTGTTTACTAGGATCCGCCCAAAAATCAGAATAATGGAAATCTAATAATAATTTCATTCCATATTTAGT
>CAJOOD010000092.1 GCA_905236085.1 uncultured Bacilli bacterium | reverse complement strand
TTTAATATATCCAGACAAAGCAAAAGCTTCTGCATTAGAGGGATGTAAATCCTCTATTTCTTCTAACTTCTTATTAGCTTCGATATATTTACCTTGCTCATATAATGAGTTAGCTTCTAACATTAATTCATTTAATTTATTACTCATAATATTTTATTGACCTTTAAAAGAAATAAGGCGCTGTTAAGATAATCTTCTACGCTTATTATTGGTAAATTGTCACTTCTAAATAACATTGTATCTGGGTATTTATTAATAATATAGTCTTTTAATTCTAAGAGATAATTAAATACATCTTCTTGGTTATCAATCATTGAGAAATCGCCCACAACTCTAGAAGCGAATTTTTCATATATAGCCACCCTATCGTATAAAATGAAAGCTCTTTCTAAGGCTTTAACGGCATCAAATTGATTTAATTCCTTGCCGTCCATTATAATCTTAAATCTACGTATATTTTTATAAGAATATTCTCTCATTAAATAAGTAATATAATTTCTAGAAACATATCGATATTTGCTAGGATCTATTTCTACACGGAAATGGAGGAATGTTTTCTCCCTCTTTAAGAAATAGAAATATTGATTATTTAAACCCTCTTTAAATAAATCCATCATCATTTCATAATCTTCGTTATTTTGACCATAATTTAATAAATATAAGAACAATTTCTCTCTAGCCTCAGGAGCATAATCTAAACATTTCTTCATATAGTTGATATAACAAATTCTATATTTATCAGAGAATCGATCTAAAATATCTTCTTCATATTCTAAAAGAAGGGCTAAATAATAATAGCCACGTTTATCACCATTATCTATACATTTTTGAAAAATATCCTTGATTTGCGATACTTTTTGATTACTTTCAGGATCATCTTCTCCTTTATATGTTGTTTTTAAACGATAGAATTCTAATTCTCCTTCATAAAAGGTTGTATCTATGCCTTCACTTCTAGCAAGATGTAATAATTCTTCACTTAAAGGAAAATATTCAAGAAGGCTAAGTTCATAATAATTAATTCTAGCTAGATAAACATAACCCATAGGAAGTCTACTTCTAACCATCTTATTAGCGAGGCTTTTAGCGAATTGAGGATAACGCATATGATATACGCCATCAAAATAATAAGAAAAGACTCTATCAATTCTATCAAGGCAGTTAAATTCTATCGCCGCCTCATATAATTTAATAGCCCGATAGATATCTTTACCAACACCTTTGCTAGAATAATATTTATCACCTTCGATAATTAATTCTTGGATCTTGTTGTCTTCTATCATGATTCTTTTAATTTCTTATTATGGTGTCTTTCTATCAGATAGTATATCAAATAGGTGAGCAAAAAGAATAATATATAACCGCCAAAATCGATAAGAATATCAGTTAATTGGCCTGCTCTTCCAGGAACAAAATATTGAATTAATTCTGTTAAAGAGGCAAGGAATAAGCCTTTTCCTAAACCAATCAATATCACATATATTCTTTTTAATTTAATCTCGCCAAATAATAAGGTCAGCATAGAGAATATTCCGCTTAAGCCAAAGAAGAGGAAGTGGCCTACTAATTTTCTAACTACCGCATGTACTTCATTGACATGCTCTTTTAAAATATTCGTAGGATCTAAGAAAGTGATAATATCCACTAGCCATTTAGTAAAACCTAAAGATTGATTACCGCTAGAGGAGCCATCCATGATACTTTCAATAATTAAAGTTGCATCGATAGCAATAGTAATCGCCAAGAATACAAAGAATAATATTTTCCTAACTCTCATATCTCTAGTCGCGGTTAAATAAATCTCTCGTATATACCTTATCTAAGACATCATCTAAGTTAGCGTCCACTCTATTAGAGGCAATAACGTTTGATATCTTTTTAAATTCATCTAGATTAGATATAACTTTATATCCATGATAATTATCTGATTTAATATTTGGTTCATAGATAATTACTTCATATCCCTTTTTATTTAATAAATCCATAACATCAATAATAGAAGAAGAACGGAAATTATCGGAATTATTCTTCATGCTTAATCGATATATTCCAATAACTGGATTAGCAATATTTTTAACAAAATCTTCAATTTTTGCAGCGATAAATTCTTTTCTTGTTTGATTTGAGGTCACAATTGATGACATTAAATTCTCAGGAG
>CAJOOD010000091.1 GCA_905236085.1 uncultured Bacilli bacterium | reverse complement strand
GTTTCCACTTTTGCAACATTCTTAATGGGAACTATTTCTGATAGAGTTGGCAAAAGAAGACAATTTATTCTTTTAGGCTATATTATGTGGGGGGTATCCACGATTATATTCGGTCTACACAGTTCAGCGTAGGAACGTTAGGAGTAACAGGAGCCGCTATATTAGTCGTTGTAGCGGATGCAGTTATGTCATTTTTTGGTTCAACCGGAAACGATTCCGCTTTTAATGCTTGGACAACAGATATATCAACACCATCTAATAGAGGAAACATTGGCTCTGCTCTAGCCATACAACCAGTAATCGCTACTATATTAGGAACAGTAGTATTTGGAGCGATTTTAGGAATGTTTGAAAATCTTATTGTTGCTGGCCAATCACTTGATTATTTTATGCTATTCTTAATCGTCGGTATTGTGGTTATCATTATTGGCGTTGTTTCATTCTTTTTAAGTAAGGAATCCCCTACTTTAATTCCATCTAGAGATGAGAAAATTTCTAAGCAATTAGCTAAGCCATTTAATTTCAAATTGATGAAAAATAACCGACTTTTGCCGTATGTTTTATTAATTTTTGCTATTTTCTTTATATTTTTTAATATCTATTTCTCACATATTCTTAATTACTTCTTATATGGAAGCGCTAAAGAGGTAACTGAATGGTTATCCACTTCTATATTTGGCAATTCTTCTTCTAATTCTGAATTAGTAGCAGGTGCTTTATTCGCTGTGGGATTATGTTTAGGTATACCATTTGTTATCATGTCAGGAAGATTATTCCTTAATAAATTAAAATTTACTCCAGTCTTATTTATATCTGTTGGATTAAACGCGATTGGCTTATTAATTATGTTTTTTGGTGGACTAGTGGGATTAAAAGAAGGAGCGGCTCTAGCCTATATCCTTATTGGAATATTCTTCATTGGAGTGGGCTATATGGCAATATATCAAGCTTTAATGGTTTGGATTAAATCATTATATCCTGAAAATATGCGCAGCCAATTTGAAGGAGTTAGAATGATATTTAATGTTTGTATCCCAATGTTTTTAGGTTCTTTAATCGGCAACGTCATCGTGGAACATATGGGCATAGAAATCACTTTATCATATCCTTCTGGTAATGTTACTGGATGGGCACCAAGTTATTGGATATTCTTCATTGCTTTCTTCGTGGAAATTCTAACATTTATTCCTGTTATTCTTGCCGAAAAGGAGATAAAGAAAAATCCTCCTATTTATCAGGAAGATTAATCATCGATATTTTTCATAAAAGGCTATGTCGCATTCTTCATTAGCCTTTTTTATTTTCTCTATATCTACTTTTATTACTTCTCTATCGTAGGTGATAAAACCATTAATTTCTTGTTCGACATCGCTTAATTGGGTATAGACATAGGCAGTTAAATTCTCTTTTATAATTTGAGGCTTAACTTGTTCTATAAATAATTCTGAAATAGCGTCACTTAATTTATCTATGGAATTAAAGAATCTATAACCAAATTTCTTATTAGAAAACATATGGTCTTTAATAGATAGAGAGTAGCCCCCAAATTCGCTCAAGAATAATGCTCTTTTATGATCGTTTTTCATATTGATTTTTCGAAAATAAATATGTTGAGAATTAAAATCTCCCGATCCTTTATCAAACCAGCCAGATGTTGCATCGACTAATCTTGATTCATCAAATCCTTTCACCACTTTAGCTATTCTATAGGCATCAAATTGCCCCCATCCTTCATTAAAAACAGTCCATGCACATACCGATGGAGTGTTATATAAAAGTGAGATGGTATCTTGAACTTCTAATAAGAACTGGTCTCTAGATTTTTCATTTTTTCTACCTAATTTATCACTGTTGATATCATCGACATCAAATTTGATTATCGGTCTAAGAGCCACATATGAGATTTTATATGTTTTGCCACCATTAACAAAGTCTTGCAAGACAATTATTCCTCTTTTATCGCATTCATAATAAAAACGCATCGGCTCAATTTTTATATGTTTTCTAATCATGTTAAAGCCTAATGATTTTATCAATTCAATATCTTTAACATAATCTTCATATTTTTCTACAGTATATATACCTTTTTGATAATATCCTTGGTCTAGGACACCTTTTAATAATATAGGCTCATTATTTAAGGCACATATTTTAGCGCCATCAATATTGATTAGAGATATTTTTCGCATGCCGAAATAGGAGTCTATTTCATCATCCTTATATCTGATTTTTATTTGATACAAAAACGGATTATCAGTAGACCAAGCCTTGAATTTATCAAAACGATAATTGATGAACGAATTTTCAGTAGATAGTTTTGCTATTCTTTTATCTTCATCGAATATTTCTAGTATAATATTTTTAATATTTCCAACTCTATTAAAAGAAAATCTCACTTCGTTTTCATCAAATTTGGTATCAATTTTAAGACTCTTAATATAATTTTGTGGAACAGATTCTAAGAACACACTTTGCCATATTCCACTTATTGCTGTGTACCATACTCCACCTCTATTGTATCTTTGTTTCCCTCTAGCATATATTTCGCTATCGGCATCATCCATCACTACAATATGGAAATTGTCTTCCTCACCTTCTTTATGCAAATAAGGAGTTATATCGATTTGAACAGGAATATAAGGAGATGATGATTGACCAGCAAGTTGATTATTGATATATATTTCGCTTCTTTGATCAATAGCTCCAATATTTAATAAAACTCTTCCTTTATTAAACCCTTTAGGAATAATAATATTTCTTACATAATGAAGATATTCATCTTTCTTTAATTGTCTTCCAACACCACTTAATTCTGATTCAGGAGAATATGGAACATTAATTATTCCTTGAGTAGGTGTTTCTAATGATTTTGATTTGGATATGGCATATTGCCACGCACCATTTAAATTAAGATAAGAATCTCTTTGAAATTGGGGGCGAGGATATTCTTGCAATGGTAAAGTTTTATCTATATCTATCTTTTTCATAATCCCTATTAATAGTATAGATAAAAATCACAAAATTAGGTATTTGTAAAATAGTATTTTTCATTCTTTAGACAGTGTCAAAAGTTTTAATAAAAATGTATTTTTAATTTATCTACTTTCTTGTAATATAGAAACACACCCCTAGTATCCCGAGCTAGGGAAGTACATAATAACAGACTATTTGTTATACCCGAAAAATAAGGGTTTTTAACAGACATTTATGGAGGAAAAAGTATGTTAAAAGTGCGTAAAAGAGACGGTTCAGTTACCGATTTCGAACTTGATAAAATTAAGACCGCTATTGAAAAAGCCTTTATGGCTGAGCATAAATTTTATAATGATGATATCGTGGAGATGCTCTCTTTAAGAGTAACTGCGAATTTTAACAGCAAGGTTAAAAATGAAATCGTTGATGTTGAAGATATTCAAGACAGCGTAGAAATCGTTTTAATTCAAGCTGGTTATGTCGATGTGGCTAGATCTTATATCATCTATCGTAAGCAACACGAAAATTTAAGACAAATCAAATCCACAAATATCGACTACAAGAATATTGTTGACAATTATTTAAAGATTAATGACTGGAGAGTTAAAGAGAATTCAACCGTTACCTATTCTGTTGGTGGTTTAATTCTTTCTAATTCTGGCGCGGTTACCGCGAATTATTGGTTAAGCGAAGTCTATGATAAAGAAATCGCTGATGCACATAGAAACGCCGATATTCATATTCATGACTTATCCATGTTAACTGGTTATTGCGCTGGTTGGTCTTTAAAACAATTAATTCAAGAAGGTTTAGGTGGAGTTCCTGGTAAGATTACTTCTTCTCCAGCATCCCATTTATCAACATTATGTAACCAAATGGTTAATTTCTTAGGTATCATGCAAAATGAATGGGCTGGTGCTCAAGCATTCTCCTCCTTTGATACTTATTTAGCTCCATTTGTTAAAGTTGATAATCTAACCTATAAACAAGTCAAACAATGTATTCAATCGTTTATCTTTGGTGTAAATACTCCATCTAGATGGGGAACACAAGCACCATTCTCTAATATTACCTTAGACTGGGTTGTTCCAAATGACTTAGCGGAATTGAATTGTATCGTCGGTGGTAAGGAAATGGACTTCAAATACAAAGATTGTGAAAAAGAAATGGCCATGGTCAACAAAGCCTTTATCGAAATCATGATCGAAGGAGACGCTAACGGACGCGGATTCCAATATCCTATTCCAACTTATTCCATCACTCGTACATTTGACTGGTCAGAAACCGAAAATAATAAATTATTATTTGAAATGACTGCTAAATATGGCACTCCATATTTCTCTAACTATATCAATTCTGATATGGAACCAAGTGATGTCAGATCCATGTGTTGTAGATTAAGACTCGACTTAAGAGAATTAAGAAAGAAATCCGGTGGTTTCTTCGGTTCTGGTGAATCTACTGGCTCTATTGGTGTTGTTACTATCAACATGCCACGTATTGCCTATTTAGCCACTGATGAAGCTGATTTCTATAATAGATTAGATAAGATTATGGATATCGCTGCTAGATCATTAAAAGTCAAAAGAAATACTGTTACCGCTTTATTAGAAGCTGGATTATATCCATACACCAAGAGATATTTAGGCACATTTAATAACCACTTCTCCACTATTGGTTTGGTCGGTATGAATGAAGCTTGCTTAAATGCTCGTTGGATTGGCAAAGATTTAACTAATGAAGAAGCACAAAAATTCACTCAAGAAGTCTTGAATCATATGAGAACAAGATTATCTGATTATCAAGAATTATATGGTGACTTATATAACTTAGAGGCCACCCCAGCAGAATCCACTGCTTATCGTTTAGCTAAGCACGATAAAGAAAAATATCCTGATATCATCACCGCTTCAGAAAATGGTCGCACTCCATATTACACTAACTCTTCACACTTACCAGTTAGTTTCACTGACGACATCTTCTCCGCTCTTGATATCCAAGATAATTTGCAAACATTATATACATCTGGAACAGTATTCCATGCCTTCTTAGGACAAAAACTTCCAGATTGGAAATCATGTATGAATCTCGTTAGAAAGATTGCAGAAAATTATCGTTTACCATATTACACCATGTCTCCAACATATTCAGTATGTAGAGATCACGGTTATATAACTGGCGAACAATATACCTGCCCAACTTGTGGACAAAAAACCGAAGTCTATTCTAGAATTACTGGTTATTATAGACCTGTACAAAACTGGAATGATGGTAAGACTGAAGAATTTAAGATGAGAAAGACATATAATCTTGATCATAGCGAATTAAAACACGCCATCGAAGAAAGCAAAGTTGAAGAAGTCGTTCATGAAGTTAAATCTTCTAGCAATGTAAATGGTATCCTCTTATTTGCCACCAAGACATGTCCAAATTGTAAGATGGCTAAGATGCTATTAGATAGAGCAGGCATTCAATACACTGTTATCGACGCTGAAGAAAACGTTGATATGACTAAAGCATATAATGTTAAGAAAGCACCAACTCTTATCGTTCCATGTTCTGAAGAAGAATATGACACATATGAAAACGCTTCTAACATTAAAGCATTTATCGAAAATAGAGCATAATTATGTACGATATTATTGTTATCGGTGGAGGAGCTAGCGGGATGACCGCAGCTCTTTACGCTTTAAGAGCTTCTAAATCTGTATTAATTCTTGAAAAAGAGAATTTCGGTGGACAAATCGCTACATCTCCACGTGTAGAGAATTTTCCTTCTATTAAGACCATGTCTGGACTAGAATTTTCTGATAATCTTTTTGCCCAAATCGATGCTTTAGGTGTTGCCTTCGAATTAGATACCGCACTTAAGATTCAAAAGCAAGGTGATATATTTGTAGTAGAAGGTGAATATAACACCTATGAGGCGAGAAGTGTTATTATCGCTAATGGTGTCAAACATCGTAAGATTAATGTTGAGGGTGAAGATGAATTAATCGGCCATGGTGTCTCATATTGTGCGACATGCGATGGAGCCTTCTTCAAAGACCAAGAAACATTTGTTATTGGTGATGCCAATTCAGCATTACAATATGCCTTATTATTAGCAAATTATTCTCCTAAAGTTAATCTTATTACTTTATTCGGTAAATTCTTCGCTGATGATATTTTGATTAGAAGAATTAAAGAAAATGATAAAATTGTCGTTCACGATAATTGGAATTTAGTGGAATTGAAGCAAAATAATGGCGAATTGCAGGGTTTAGTATTTGAAAATAGGCTCAATAAGGAGCTTAAAAAAGAATTTAAAGCCTCTAATGTATTTATCGCTATTGGACAAATTCCTGATAATGAGAGGTTCTCTAATCTCGTGGAATTAGAAAAAGGATATATCTTGACCGATGAGGATATGGCCACTAAAACGGAAGGCGTATTTGCTTGTGGCGATACGAGAAAGAAAGGCATGAGGCAATTAGTCACCGCTTGTAATGATGGGGCTATCGCCGCTATGTCAGCGATTAGATATATCGATACTCTAGATATTTAAAAATTCGGCTTTGAAACCGAATTTTTTAATACCCTCTTAAATTGACTTCTTTAACATATGGCTTTAATAGATTTTGGAAATATAAAGCTTCTATTTTATCAACTTCGTGAAGATCTCTTCTTATACATCCATCTCTATCGATAAATTTCTGTAAGAATAATTTATTAGCTCCGCTCACCAATTTTGCCATATCTAATATGGCTTTTTCATCGTGAAATTCTTTGACTAATGTCGTTCTAAATTCATAATCGATGACATTGCTTTTTAAATATTCAATGGTCTCTAACATCTTAGACAAATCTATATTAGAATCTATAGTTTCATGATATCTAGCTAATCCGTTTTTAATATCCATGGCTATATAATCGATTAAATGTTCTTCCACTAATTCTTTTACTAATTTTGGATTAGTGCCATTAGTGTCTAATTTTACTAAATAGCCCATCTCCTTAACTTCTTTAATTTTATCTTTTAAATCTTTCATTAAAGTTGGTTCACCACCAGAAAAAACTACCGCATCTAATACTCCTTGTCTTTTCTTTAAAAAAGAAGTGATATCTGACCATGGTATTTTAGGATTATCATGTTCTAAGACTAATGGTCCATTATGGCAAAAAGGACAGCGAAAATTACAATTTTCTACGAATAGAACACATGATAATTTAGTGTCAAAGTCTTGCAATGACAATTTTTCAATTCCGGAGAAATCCATATGAATTATTATATTATAATAAGGTAATAATATTAAGTTTTTTATAGCCTTTGTTAATTTTATTAATTAAACCTACTTTTTTATCTTTAGCTTTGCTAAAATTATAGACATGAAGACGAATAATATTACTTGGGACGAATACTTTATGGGTATGGCTTCTCTTAGCGCCTTAAGAAGCAAAGATCCCAACACCAAAGTAGGCGCATGCATTGTCGATGGAGAACATAAGGTGGTCTCTATTGGCTACAACGGAATGCCTCGTCATATTCGCGATGAAGATTTATCTTGGAATCGCGGAGTCGGTTTAGATAGCAAATATTTATATGTTTGTCATGCTGAATTTAACGCCATTTTAAACACTCGTAATGGAGCGGCTTTATCAGGCTGTACTTTATATGTTACTTTATTCCCATGTAATGAATGCACTAAAGCTATCATTCAAACTGGAATTAAAGAAGTAGTATATTTTGATAATAAATATAAAGATACAACCGAGACTCAAGCCTCTTTAAAAATGCTTACTCTTGCGGGTGTTAAAGTTAGACATTTTGAAGGTAGAATCTTAAATATTGAAGTTCCTGAGGAATAATTATGACTGTTAAAGAATATGTCGCTTATCGCAAAGTACAGATAAAAGAAGAAATACCATTAATGGCTAAAGTTCCTTGCTTAGGAATTATCCAGGTCAATGAAGATGCTGGCTCTAATGCTTATATAAAAGGTAAATTAAAAGATGCCGCGGAATTAGGTGTTAATGCCGAATTAATCAAATTAGATATCAATACTTCCCAAGAAGAATTATTATCTCTCATCGATAAGATGAATAAAGATGATAAATATGATGGCTTTATGGTGCAGATGCCTCTTCCTAAACAAATAGATGAGGAAGCGGTTAAATTAGCTATCTCTCCAAAAAAAGATGTAGATGGTTTCCATCCTATGAGCACATTAAATCCCTGTACTCCTAAAGGAATAATGAATTATTTACATGCTGAAAATATCCCATTAGTGGGTAAAAACGCAGTTATTTTAGGACGTAGCAATATCGTTGGCAGGCCAATGGCAAGATTATTATTAAACGAATCTTGTAATGTTACTGTTTTGCATTCTAAAACATCTAAAGAAGATATGCTTAGATATATTGCAAATGCGGATATTATAGTCGTGGCTATTGGCAAAATGCATTTCTTAGATAAATCTTATACTTACAAAAAAGATGCAGTAATTATTGATGTTGGTATCTCGCGTGATGAAAACGGATTACATGGTGATGCTGTACCTGATTTAGATGTTAAATTGCAAACTCCAGTTCCAGGTGGAGTAGGCTTATTAACTAGGCTTGCCTTATATGAAAATTTATTAGAAATAGTCAATAATAAATAGATGGAGAATAATATATGGACGATACATTAAAATATTTTCTTAAATATGTCAAAATCGATACCCAAAGTGATGATAAATCATCTACTTGTCCTTCTAGTAAAAAGCAACTTAATCTCGCTAAAGAACTTTTAAAAGATCTCGAAAATCTCGGAATTGAGGGGGCTTTTATCGATGAATTTGGTCAAGTTCATGCTTTTATTGAGGGCGCAAAAGGAGTTGAAACTATTGGTTTTAATGCCCATATGGATACCGCTTTAGAAGCTAGTGGTAAAAATGTCAAACCAAGAATTATTGAAAATTATGATGGTGAAGATATTGAATTAAATCCTAATAAGAAAACCGAAGTCAGAACTTTCCCATTCTTAAAGAGATTTATTGGTCAAACTTTAGTGGTCACTGATGGCACCACTCTTTTAGGTGCGGACGATAAAGCTGGATTATCTATTATTATGAATCTAGTTAAATATATTAAAGAAAATCCTAAATTTAAACACCATCCTATCTCTATTTTATTCACTGTTGATGAAGAAATTGGACGAGGCGCAGATCATTTTGACGCCAAATCATTTAAAGCGGATTATGCCTACACTCTTGATGGCGTTTCCCCTTATATTATTTCTTATGAAAACTTTAATGCCGCTCATGCGGTATTAGAAATTGAAGGTGTTTCTATTCATCCTGGAGAAGCCAAAGGAAAAATGATTAATCCTAACCTTTTAGCGATGGAATTTGAAGCCCTATTGCCTAAACAATATCCACAAAATACCGATGGATATGATGGCTTCCACCACCTCACTTCATTTACTGGTGATGCTGAAAAGGCCGTATTGACTTATATTTTAAGAGACCATTCCGCTTTAAAACTTAAAATGCTCGTAGAAGAATTTGAAAAGGCTAAACAAACCATCCAAGTCAGATATCCAAAAGCAAAAATTAATTTGGAAATCGGTTATGATTATAAAAATATGGCGGAAATACTTAAAAAGGATCCACGTGCTTTAAGAAAAATTGAATCAGTATATAAGAATATGGGTCTTGAATTCACTTATTATCCAATCCGTGGAGGGACTGATGGAGCCACATTCTCTTATAAAGGATGCCCATGTCCTAATTTAGGAAATGGTTCATATAATCACCACGGACCTCACGAATTTCTTGTTAAAGAAGAACATGATTTATTAATTGAAATCGTTAAGGAGATAGTTAAGGTATGAAAAATAAGATAGTCTTAATCGGAGGTGGTTCTGCTTCTGGTAAGACTCTTATTTCTAAAGCCTTGAAAGATATTTATCAAGACGATTTATTAATCATCAATATCGACTTATTTTGCAAAGGCCATCAAGAATTAAGCCTAGAAGATAGAGAAAAAATTAATTATGATGAGCCAAGCGCTTATGAGCATGAATTATTGATTAAAAACCTCAAAGAATTAATGTCCAATCATGAAGTTGATTTACCAACATATGATTTTGCTAAACATCTAAGAAGTGAGGAGAAAATTCATGTAAAGCCTGCAAAAATCATCTTAATTGATGGAATTTTTGCTTTATATTATCAAGAATTATTAGATATCGCCAATTTAAAAATATATGTTGATGCCTTAGAAGATGTTCGATTAAATAGAAGAATTAATCGTGATATTAAAGAACGAGGTCGAAATAAAGAAAGCGTGTTAAAACAATTTCATGATACCGTTAAACCAATGCACGATTTATATATCGAACCTTGTAAATATAACGCTGATATTGTTATTGAAAACAATGGTAATGAAGGCATTAATAAAGATATATTAGATAAAATAATACCTCTTATTGAAAATTTATAAGCATCTTCGGATGCTTTTTTTATGAATTTATATTAGCGAATTCGTCGCCATATAAGACATTAAAATTAAATGGAGAATTATTTTTAAGATAATCCCACATTAATTCATAACTGTATTGATCATCAATATATAATGGGGTTCCAGAATATGTGGAGAAATAATTATATCTTCTAGACGTGCTTTTATGAAGCAATAGATAATCAATAACCGCGACTCTATAAATAGTCGTATCATAATATGTGACATTTATTGGGTTTGGCGCATAATATGGATTGGTATAATCAACACATTCATTATAAATATCTTTCCCTTGCACCTCTGCAATATAAGTATAATTGGTAAATGGAAGGGCATTAAAGACTCCTTCTTTACTCACTTGATTATTGCCGACAAAATATAATGAATTTCGTCCTCCGTTATTAATAACAACATCGATATCATAATCGCTTGATAATTTCTCATATGTAGCGTAAGCCAATAATCTCCCGGCATAAGTTCTAGAAATAGAAGAACCATTTACGTTAGAGAAACTACCTACAATAACATTTTTATCTTCAATAAATTCTGGTGTTAAATAGGAGTTGATAAGTTCATCCATTTCTTCATCGCTTGCTAACGTATTATCGAAATAAGAATTTTGATAAGAATAAGTATAATTATAGCCATCAAATTTAATATTAATATGCGACATCATCTCGCCATGACAATATCCTTGTAAGAATGGAACTCCGTTAAATACTTCACATTCATTTCGATGTGAATGGGCACAAAATCCTAAATCTATATAAGGTCTATTCGTCGCGTTATCAATTTGGGCAAATTCTTCAAACATGCTCTCGTTTCCATAAATAGAAGCATGAGAACTTAAAACCACCAAATCACATCCTTGATTAACTTTTAAATCATGAGATATATTTTTTACCAAATTAGTTGGATCCACGAATGATAGATTTTCCCATATGCTTGATGTGATAGAGGTAATTTGATCTTTACCTATAATGCCTATAATACCTATTTTGGTATTACCTCTAGTGATAATTTTATAAGAATCACAAATATCATCCGCGTGGGCAGTGATTTGATTAAGGTTTTCATCATAATTAAATATATTTGCCCCTAAAAAAGTAACATCGCCGGCGATACTTCTATTATATTTGATGTTATCAATGCCCCAGTCAAATTCATGATTGCCCAATGTTAAGGCTTCGCATCCCATTAAATCCATGGCCTTAGTAAGACATTCTCCTTTATTCATCATCGACTCATAGGTGTCTTGCCATAAATCACCAGAATTAAGAAAGATAAAGCCATCTTCATTTTTAGCTTTAAGGTTATCTAAATGAGTTTTAATTTTACTGATACCTGGTTCTCTATAAGATGAGGAAGTAATTCTTCCATGTAAATCATTAATAGCGTAAAAATCTAAATCAAAGGTATTATCTTCAATTGAAGAAATTGATTCACTTATATTTGAACTTTCCCCGCTGTGATTTGAGCTTTCTTCGCTTGATGATGAAGATATTTCTTCACTGGTGGATGATAGGCTTGCTAGAGAACTTATAGAACTATCTAAAGGAGGAATTGAACAAGCTGTTAAAGTGAAAATTGATAAAAATAATCCGATTTTTGCACTGTTTTTCATATATTAAATACTTTCTTCTATGAAATCTATAATCTTTTGAAATAAAATCTCATCTATTTGAGAATTTCTTTCTTTGTCAATTGATTCTTGGAAGGTCTTAATTTCCTCTTCTGGTATTTTATTTATTTTCTTATATTGTTTTAATAATTTAGAACCTAATTCTTTTGCTTTATTTAATGATTCTATTGCTTCATAAGATAACCATATATCAGCGTGTTTCTTTTCTTTTAATATTATGCCTTTAACATTCTTATTAGTGATATCATTCATCTTGGATATGATAGAGGCTCTATTGATGTTTATTATTTCATCGTTTTCTCCATGTATTAATAAGATATGAGTATTATTAGCTTTATTGATACCATCAATTGCGGAAATATAAGGGTTATCTTTTCCGCTTCTTCTTTCATTAGCTTCATCTAATTTGGATTTATTTAAATCCGCAAGTAAACCCACTTTTGACTTAACTAAAGAAGCCATAACTACATCTGGAGAATAAAATCCGCTTAAGGAGACGACACATTTAACATCATCTTCATAATTAAGCGCAGCACATACTCCATAACCACTCCATGAATGGCCAACTAAGCATAGAGGTAATTTTCTTAATCTACGGTCTTTTTTTATAAATTTTATCGCCGCGGCGATATCAAAAGCGCTTTGATGAAGGCCGTCGATATAACTACCTTGACTTCTGCCTGAGGCTGTTAAGTCAATAGCTAATACGTTAAATCCGTGACTAACAAAATAGCTTTGATATATAGCGTTATAATCATCGCTTAATGATCTTATCCCATGAGCACACAATATCAATGCCTTGGGGTATGGAACTTCATATAGATATCCGACTAATTTATTTTTACCGCTTTTAAATGTGACTTCTTTTCTATCACGAAGATTAGGAAAATCATCTCTATTTTTAAGATAATATTTTGTAATAGAATTATCATAACTTTCTAAACTAGACATTCTTCGATCAAACATTATAGAAGTAGCAACTGTGGTTCCAACCTCGTTAAAAACATCATAAGCAATCTTAGCTTTTCTGATGAAATCTATAGTTTTGTTTTTCTTTTCTTCATCCATATTAAAATCATTATAACAATATTCGATAATATTTTTATAAAAATAGTTAAAAGTTATTTCAAAAAGGGAAATTATTCTTTACTATTAAAGTGTAGTGAGGAGGAAGCTACACTATGAAAACTTTTAAATGTAAGGTTTGTGGTAAGGTCTTTACGGTTAAAGATGATGAAGAACCAATTTGCCCATTATGTAAGGCAAGAGGTAACAATCTAGTCGAAATCAAAGAAGAAGCCCCCACAGACAAGAAAGAGGAAAAAAAGATGAACAAATACGCAGGAACAAGAACTGAAAAGAATCTACAAACAGCATTCGCAGGCGAATCACAAGCTAGAAACAAATACACTTATTTCGCCTCTGTTGCTAAAAAAGAAGGTTATGAACAAATATCCGCTTTATTCTTAAAAACCGCTGAAAATGAAAAAGAACACGCTAAAATGTGGTTCAAAGAATTGGGTGGCATTGGCGATACTATCGCTAATTTAAAAGCCGCAGCCGATGGTGAAAATTATGAATGGACTGACATGTATGATGAATTCGCTAAGGTTGCTGATGAAGAAGGCTTCCACGATTTAGCCGAAAAATTTAGAGGTGTTGGCGCTATTGAAAAACATCACGAAGAAAGATATAGAGCTTTATTAAAGAATATTGAAACCAAACAAGTCTTTGAAAAGAGCACCGTAAAAGTTTGGGAATGCCGCAACTGTGGTCATATCGTTGTGGGAACTAAAGCTCCAGAAGTTTGCCCAGTTTGTGCCCATCCACAAAGCTACTTCGAACTTAGAGAAGAAAATTATTAATATTTAATAACATTATAAAAAATGCCAGATGCCTTATCGACATCTGGCTTTTATTTTCTAATTATTCAACGGTAACAGCCTTAGCTAAATTTCTTGGCTTATCAACGTTAAGTCCTTTGAATAAGGAAACATAATAAGCAAAATAGAAAGCAATTGAACTAATGGCGACACTAGAGAGATATCTATCATAATCTTCAATGACAATGAAGTCGCCTTCTTGCGATAATGATTTGGTTGATATAACGTAGACATCCGCTCCACGAGCCTTAACTTCTTGAATGTTACCTCTCATACTAGAAGCGGTAACATCATCAGTAACAAATACGATAACTGGTGTTCCTTTTTCAATTAAAGCAATAGGTCCGTGTTTTAATTCCCCACCTGCGATGGCTTCAGAATGGATATAAGATATTTCTTTTAATTTTAATGATGCTTCTAATGAGAAGTCATAGTCATATCCTCTACCTAAGAAGAAGACATCTTTTTTATCTTTTAATTCGTTAGCCATTTCTTCAATTCTCTCTTTAACATTATTTCTAATATAAGAGATGATTTGACAACATTTATCTAAATCTTTAACAATTTTACGGCGGTTTTGCAGGGTATTTGTTAATAATGCTAAGGCGGTGACTTGAGCAACATAGGCTTTCGTAGAGGCCACAGAAACTTCTAAGCCAGCATTTAATAAGATGGAGAAATCGCATCCTCTTTCTAATGTTGAGCCTTTGGTATTTGTAACAACAATACTTCTGACATCGTTTTCAGTAACAGTTTTTAAGCAGTGAATTAAATCAGCGGTTTCACCTGATTGTGAAAGCATGATAACTAATGGCCTTCTACCTGGGAAGACTGGATAAAAAGCCCACTCGCTAGCGATATATACCGAAGCTTCTTTGCCTACATGTCTAAAATACCTCGCACCCACTAAGGAAGCATGATAACTTGTTCCGCAGGCGATGAAGATGATATGATCAGCTCTTTTAATAGCTTTAATCATCTCTTCATCAAAGGTAAATGAACCTTCTTGATAATAAGTGAGCATTAATTTTCTAACCACACTTTCAATTTCTTCAATTTCTTTAAGCATGAAATGTGGATAACCATTTAAATCTTTTTGCAGTAATTCTGGATCTTTATGAGTATAAATCTTACTGACTTCATCTAAATCCATATCATAGATATTAATGGAATCTTTTTTAACAACGGCGAGTTGATCATCATTCAATTCAATTAATTTATCGGTATATTTGATAATTGGTACAGCATCGGAAGCGATGAGATTAAATCCGTCGCCTTCACCAAGAATCATTGGTGAACTTCTTTTTGCTGTATATAAGGTGTTTAAATCGTCTTCAAAAATAATTATTAAGGCAAACGAACCCACTAGAGCATTCATAGCTTTGGTAATGGCTTTTAAACGATTCTTGTAGGATTTGCTGTATTTTTCAATTAAAGTAGCGACTACTTCACTATCGGTGTCCCCTCTAAATGAGTAACCAGATTTAAGTAAAGATGATTTTAATTCTAGATAATTTTCAATAACTCCGTTATGAACTAAATAAACTTTTTTGTTATAAGAGGCTACTGGGTGACAATTCTTAACACTAGGTACACCATGAGTGGCCCATCTAGTATGAGCGATGCCCATAAAATAATCATCTTCTTGAGGAAGTTTTTCTTCGAGATGAGAAATTGTTCCGACTGCACGATAGAGATTTATTTTGCTTTCATTAACTAAAGCAATGCCAGCACTATCATAGCCACGATAATCTAAATCTTTTAATCCTCCGATTAATACATCTTTAAGATGTTCTTTACCGATTCCACCAACTATTCCACACATAATAATTACCTTCCTAAATATTTTTTAATTTCCCAGTTTGAGACTGTATTGTGATATGATTTCCAATCTTCTTCTTTAGCGATTGCATATTTTTGGAATGTATGCGCACCTAAAGTTTTCTTTAATAATTTTGATTTCTTGAAGATGGTTAAGGCTTCAAATAAAGTTTCTGGTAATCTATCAATGCCTCTTTCTTCAATTTCATCTTCATTTAGTTCGAAGATATTATCATAAACTGGTGCGATTGTTTCATCATCTTTAGTATTGAGAATTCCATCCATCCCAGCGGCTAAAATACCAGCAAGAGCAAGATAAGGATTAGCAAATGGGTCAACGTTTCTTAATTCAGTTCTAGTTCCCCCACCTCTAACTGCAGGAATTCTAATTAAACTAGACCTATTTGCATCACTCCAGCAAGCATAAATAGGAGCTTCATAACCGGATACTAAACGCTTATAGGAATTAACACTTGGATTGGTTAATAAGGCTAATTCTTTACAGTGTTTTAAGATGCCTGTCATCCATTTACGGCATAATAGAGATAATTTCATTGGATCTTTTTCATCATAAAAGAGATTGCCTTTTTCTTTCGAGAATAAAGAGCAATTAGTGTGCATTCCGTTTCCAGCCTTGCCTTCCACCGGTTTTGGCATAAAGGTTGCTAAATAACCATGTTTTCTAGCCACGACTTGAACAACTTGCTTATAAGTTTGCACCATATCACAGCTCGTTAAGGCATCAGCGTATTTAAATGTGATTTCATTTTGTCCTGGACCAACTTCGTGATGTGAGGTTTGAATTAAGAAACCCATTTCTTGTAAAGTAAGAGTGATATCTCTACGAATTTCTTCTCCTCCATCAAATGGAGTTAGATCAAAATAGGAAGCTCGATCACTGAAATTTAAAGAAGGTTCACCCTTTTCATTTAATTTAAAGAGATAAAATTCTGGTTCAAAACCAATGTCAAGTTCATCTATTCCTAATTCTTTCATTTTTTCAAGTTGATTCTTTAAAATATAACGTGGGTCTCCAGTAAATGGCTTTCCATCTGGAGTATTAACGTCACAGATTAAACGAGCAACTTTTCCAAATTTAGTTTCTTCAAATGGAAGAACTAAGAAGGTATTGATATCTGGTTTAAGATACATGTCAGCTTCTTTGATTCTAACAAATCCTTCAATTGAAGAGCCATCAAACATCACTTTATTGCCAAAGGCATCATCTAATTTTTCAACAGGAATCTCCACAGCTTTGATGTCACCTAACATGTCAGTGAATTGCAAGCGAACATATCTTACATTTTCTTCTTCTACTATCTTTTTAATTTCTTGAATGTCCATAATTACCTCCTATTTCTTATCGACTATTTCTTTGGTGGATTTAACTATGGAATTAGCTCTATATACGCCTCTACACATAGTAAGCGGATATACTTGGGTATTCTTACAAATAATTGTTCCGGGATTTAATACCGCTCCACATCCAATATCAGCATGGTCGCCTAATATGGCTCCTATTTTTCTTATGCCAGTTGTAATTTCTTCGCCTTCATTATGAATGATGACTGCTTTATTATCACTTCTTAGATTTGATAATATGGAACCTGCGCCCATATGAGCGTAACTTCCTAAAATTGAATCACCAACGTAATTATAATGAGGAACTTGGGTGTGCTTCATTAAAATAGCATTTTTTAATTCAGAAGAATTACCAACAACTGATTCATCACCAACGATGACATTACCTCTAATATAAGCACCTGGTCTAATTTCAACATTATGACCAATAACACAAGGTCCGATTATCGTCGCCGTCTTAGCGATTGTAACATTCTTACCGATGAGAATTCCTTCTTCTAATAAGGTGAATCCATCCATACCAGATTCCACTAATTTTTTAGTGTAATTTCCTATTAAAGGCAGCAAATCCCAAGGATTTTTTTGAGAAAACACGAAATTATCAATATAATCAATTCCAGTTTTATCAAACAAATCATTATTTGTAATATTACTCACAAATGTATCCTCCTTTTTCAATCAATTCGTATACATCTTGAATATATTTATTGCATAGATTTTCATCATCTGCTTCCACCATAATTCTTACAACTGGTTCGGTGCCTGATTCTCTAAGTAATATACGACCATCATCACCAAGAGCTTTGTTAATCTCATCAACTTTAGCTAAGACTTTCTTGTCATTAACAGTCAGAGATTTATCTATTACTCTTACATTCTTTAATAATTGAGGATATAAATGTACAGGAGCGGCTAAACGAGATAATGGTTTATGCTTTTCAATCATTTCTTCAGTGATCATTAAAGCGGTTAAAATACCATCACCAGTAGTTGCGTATTTCTTAATGATAATATGTCCAGATTGTTCACCGCCTAAAACATAATTCTTTTGCAGCATTCTTTCATAGACAAATCTATCGCCCACAGTGGTTTGTTCAGTTTTAATTCCAGCATCTTTAAAGGCTTTTAAGGCTCCAGAATTAGACATAATAGTATTAACAACAGTATTGTTAGTTAAAGCACCTTTATCTTTTAAAGAACACGCAAGAATATAAATCATGACATCTCCATCCACTACTTTGCCTTTTTCATCAACAGCGATGCATCTATCAGCGTCGCCATCAAAAGCAAATCCGACATCGAGATGTTTTTCTTTAACAAATCTACATAAATTATCGATTTTGGTTGAGCCACATAATTTATTAGTATTAGTGCCATCAGGTTCTACACCAATAGCATAGACATCCGCGCCAACAGCGTTGAAGACACTTCTAGCGATATTCCAGCTAGCCCCGTTTGCGCAATCTAGACCAATTTTTAATCCTCTGAATGATTGTGATACAAGAGAGATTAAATAACCAATATATCTATTTCTACCAGCGATATAATCGATAACTGAGCCAATTTCTTCTCTAGTGGCATATGGAATGTCTTTGCCTTCGATTCCTAAAGCCTCTAAATCATTATCTAAATATGCCTCAATTAAAGCAGTAACTTTATCTTCTAATTTTTCACCGCGGCAATTAAGTACTTTAATGCCGTTATCGTAGAAGACATTATGACTTGCAGTAATCATAACACCGCAATCAAATTGCTCGGTTCTAGTGATATAGGCAACACTAGGAGTTGTGGTAACGTGAAGAATATAAGCATTGCCACCACTAGAGGCGATGCCTGAGGCAATCGCGTATTCTAACATATAAGAAGATCTTCTCGTATCTTTTCCAATAACAATTCTTGGTTTTTCATTATTGTCTCTAGGCTCAACATGAGAATAATACCAGCCTAAAAATCTACCGACTTTAAAAGCGTGTTCGCCAGTTAAAATGACATTAGATTCGCCTCTAAAACCATCGGTACCAAAATATTTATTTTTGGTTTTTTTCTCTTCTTTATTATCTAATTCTTTAGATACATCTTTTTTGGATGTTTTTAATCTGATATCAACGTTATCGTTAATGAAGTCATCCGCGCTGATATTAAATAAGGTACAAATTTCAACAATTTTATCAAGTTGAGGACTTGCTTGATTGTTCTCCCATTTAGAGACAGATTGTCTAGCCACATGTAGCGATTTTGCTAAATCTAATTGTGACAGGCCATCTCTATTTCTTAGGTAAATGATTTTTTCTGCAACAGTCATAGTTTTCATGCAACCAATGGTTGCTTTATCCTTTCACTGTTTGAAATGATAATACATTTAGACAAATATAACAACTATTTTTTTAATATAAATACATATAAGGAGGGACATAAATAAGATATAAATTATCAAAATCCACGTAAAAGTCCAACGAATTATAAATTTATATTTATATAAATAAGGAAGAAAATTTTTATTTCTTAATTAAGAATGGAACCAGTTCTTGATATGATAATTCG
This sequence comes from uncultured Bacilli bacterium, assembly GCA_905236085.1. Taxonomy (GTDB): domain Bacteria; phylum Bacillota_I; class Bacilli_A; order RFN20; family CAG-826; genus CAJOOD01. The sequence continues at coordinate 1,746 of CAJOOD010000091.1, read as the reverse complement.
AAATATAGATCACTCATATCATCCATCATTTTCTCTAATGTGCTATATAATTGTTTAAAGCCTAGACAATTAATGGTGTCATAGGTGGCGTGCAACTCTTTTTTACCATCAAAATTTTCTACGACTGTTACTTTAACTCCATGTATTTTTAAATTAAAAGTATTAATCGCTTCATATAATTCTAAAGATAGAGATTCTATTTCTCCTAGGTTACTAGCTACACGAACATTAAATTTTTCTTCATCTACTTCTCTTATTTGTACTTCTAATATTCCTTTAAATAAACTAGCATCTCTATTTATTAATATTTTGTCTGGGAAGATAAATTCACTTTCATATGTCACTTCACCATAATCCTTTAATATATTGGTGATGTTTTTTAATACAGCAAGGAAATTAGATGGCTCAACATAGACTCCAATTATCATAAATGGATGAGAGGTATCGATATCATTTAATAAAGATCTTTTAAAACTAATTTCATCAATCTTTTCTAAATTGGATGGTTTATTAAAATCATCAAGATTTTTAAAATAAATTAGTCTCTCTATTCTTAATGGTATAGATAATTCATTATTATCCACGAGTAAATATTCAGCGTGACGATATTTTTTATCTCCGTTTATAGTTAAAGGTATATAAAATAAATCTTCTTCAATAGAGTCAATAATATAATCAACAATTTCTTTATCCATAGATATAAATTCAAATATAGATTCGAAACCTCTTAAGGATTCATCAGGATAAACTTTATCTTTCTTTGGAATATAATTTGTATCTAGATATTTTTTATAATCATCTTCGCCATTTTCATTATTGGCAATAGCTAAAAGAGTAGCAAAATTCTTTCTAGACATATCGACATAGCGATAATTATTTAATACTGGAACAAAATAATTATCTTCTTCTGGGTCTAAAGCGGTAAATTTATAATTATTTTTCCTTATATCATCAATTATTGCGTTAATTACTTCTTCGTTTTCATCTTCTATATTTAATGGAAGAAAATAATTATCTTTGATATTCATCCATCGCATTACTTCTAATTTCATAATTTGCCTTATTTTCCATTAAAATATGCTTAATCTGCACAGATATTGGCTAATTTAAGCCTGTTTTCTTCTATTTGATTTAATAAATCTGTATATTCTATATCTTGTTTCGCTCTTAATAGTTCAGTGATTTTAACAATCGGTTCCACTAAAGGGGTTAAAGACAAATTAGTAACAGCGCCTTTTAAACCATGGGCGCATTGAAAAGCTTCCTCTAAATCATGGTTTTTAATCGCCTCGTATAATTTATTAAAGCCTTCATGAACAGGCACAGTTTTAACTAATCTTAAATAAAGCGATTCTTTATTGACGCATCTCGCTAATCCTTCTTCGACATTCGCACCATAATCTTTTAAAGCATCAATTGTTAACATATTAATAACCTTTCTTAAGGAATAATTCAAAGTCTTCCACCTTTAATGGCTTAGAGAAATAATATCCTTGTATTATATGATAGCCAATTTCTTTAAGAGCATCACATTGTTCTTTGGTTTCTACTCCTTCAGCGATTAAACTAACGCCTAATACATTGGCGATTTGAGAAACAATTTTTACCATCTTATAAGCCTTTTCATTAGTAAACATTTCTCTAACGAATTTAATGTCGAGTTTTAAGACGTCAAAATCTAATATCGCTAAGGTGTTCAAGGAAGAATATCCACTGCCAAAGTCATCTATTTCTACCTTGAATCCT
>CAJOOD010000090.1 GCA_905236085.1 uncultured Bacilli bacterium | reverse complement strand
ATGCAAGAAATAAGTAATGGCTATTTTAATCCATTAATTGGCTCTTTATCTAAAAAATGGAAAGAAAGTTTAAAAAACGAGCAAATCCTCGATGAAAATATTATTTTTGAAGAATTAGAGAAATTAAATTCATCATCTATTACCTTAAAAGAAGATAATTATATTTTAAGAAATGGAGAGGCAGAATTAGATTTAGGGGCGATTGCCAAAGGCTATGTTTTAGATAAAGTTAAAGAATATTTAGATGAAAAAGAAATGAAATGTTATCTAATCGATGCTGGTTCATCATCTATTCTATTGGGAGAAAAGGATTCTAATGATGGATATTTTAATGTCTCTATCAGTGGAAGAAATTCTTATCTATCTTTAAAAGATTGCTTTATTGCCTCTAGTGGTACATCTATTCAAGGGGTAGTTATCGATGGAGTCACTTATTCACATATTGTTAATCCGTTTACCGGTTCAGTTATTAATAATTATGATGCGACATATGTTATCGGTAATAGTGGAGCCTTATGTGATGTATTATCGACCTCATTTATGATGATGGATTTAGATATGATAAAAGAATTAGAAGAAGAATATGATGTTAAAGCCTTAATATATAAAAATGATAATATATATTATATTAATGAAGGCATTGAGGTGAAATATCATTAATGGATAAAAAGAAATTAAGAAACGATATCATATTAATATCTTCTTTATTAGTGGTTTCTATTGCCTCATTTACCACCTTATTTTTATTAAGGAATAAAGATAATTTAGTGGCAAAAATATATGTCCAAGATAATTTAATTGAAACAGTAGATTTATATAAAAAAGAAGAAGAGACGTTTCATATCCATGGCTTAAATGGAGAATTGATAGTTCACTCAAAAGATGGGGCAATAGCTGTTATTAAATCTAATTGCCCTCATCAAGACTGTGTCAAGATGGGTTATATCAGTGAAACTAATCGTCCGATTATATGCGCTTATAATGCTGTATATATTAATATCGATGGGGCAATTATCGATGATGTGGAGATCAAATGATGAACACTCATAAGTTGACCTTATTAGCGGTCTTAACCGCTTCGGCGATAGCTATATCTATTCTTGAATCTTTTATTCCAAATTTTGGAATTCCTGGAATTAAGCTGGGATTTGCAAACATTGTGATACTTATCACTCTTTATGAACTAGGTCCTAAAGAGGCTATTGGGGTTAATTTGATGCGAGTCTATTTAGCTTCATTATTAAGAGGGACAATATTATCGATGGGCTTTTTGATGTCTTTATCTGGAGCGATATTATCCTTTATCATCATGTTAGTATTTTATTTATGGGTTAAGAAATTCTCTATTATTGGTGTTAGTGTTTTAGGAGCGATATTCCATGTCATAGGACAAATACTAGTTGCGATGGCTTATCTAGGCAGTGCGAGTATTGTTTTATATCTACCAATTATCGCTATTTCTTCTATTGTTACTGGGGTAATTGTGGGAGTTATCGCTAATATAATTATTAAAAGTGGAGTAATTAAGAAACAAAAAGATAAATATAATTTTTAACTTATGTTATTATATTATTTAAGAGAGGGATTTGTTTATGTTAGGTGAACCTGTTGATGTATTATTCTTATCTGATTTTGATAAGAGATGGAAAGATGCTTACGAATTAGAAAAAGGATATCTTAAAAAGATTTTAAAACGTTATTCTTATATGATTGGTCATATAGGATCTACAGCCTTAGGTGGCAATTTATTAGCGAGACCTATCGTGGATATCGTTATTGGAGCCCATAACCAATATGATCAAATCGCGATTAGAGACACTTTAAATACTTATTCTTATACTTATGTTCCAGAGCTCTCTTCCTTAGATAGTTTCTATTTTGAAAGAACAATTAATGGTAAGACTTATTTCACGATTAGAGTTATGGTCTATAGATCTTATGAATGGCAATTAATGCAAAGAATGCATGAAGCATTATTCAATGATTCTAATAAGCGTTTAGAATACAATTCCGTGAAGACCGAATTAGTGGACACTCTTGGAAAAGATAAAATTGAATACGTTAAATCATTAAGGAAATTCCAAAGAAACGAAATGATTAAATAGAATGTGACAATAGTAACATTGTGTCACGGGAAATGAAGGTAACTTTTATAGTTATCTTTTTTATTTTCCTATATTCTATAACTTAGGAGAGAAAAATTATGGCAAATTATCAAATATTTACAGATACATGTTGTGATTTAACCCCAGAAATGAGAAAAGAATGGGGCATTGAATATTACCGCATGGGTTTAATTAAAGATGGTCAAGCCTTAAGCGCAACATTAGATGGCGATGATTATACCTTAGAAGAATTCTATGGTTGGTTAAAAAATGGTGTCAAGATGACTACCACTGCGATTACCGTAGAAGAATTCGTCACCAAATCTAAACCAGTATTAGCCGCGGGCAAAGACATCATTTACATTGCTTGTTCATCTGCTTTAAGTACATCTATTAATATCTTTAATACTTTAGCAAAAGAACAATTATCAGAAGAATTCCCCGATAGAAAGATTATCGGTGTTGACTCTTTAACCGCTTCCGCAACGATGGGTTTATTACTCTACGCTGCGGCAAAGAAAAGAGACGAAGGCTTAAGCATTGAAGAATTAGCCGCTTTCGTAGAAGAAAAGAAATTCTTTGTCAACCAATGGGCAACTGTGGATACTTTAACTTATTTAAAGGCAGCAGGCCGTGTTAAAGCTGGCGCAGCATTCTTCGGTAATATCTTTGGTGTTAAACCAATCATCATTTCCGATAGAAAAGGTAATAACTTATCTATTGAAAAAGCTAAAGGTACAAAAGCTAGCTACAATAGAATTGTTCAAGGTGTCCTTGATACATATATTCCAGATGAATGCTTTGATGTTATCTTCATCGGTGAAGGTGATAACAAAGAAGGCGCTGAATATTGTAAGAGAATGCTAGAAGAAAAATTACCAGGAGTAAGAATTATTATTACTTCCATTGGACCTATTGTTGGTAATACTTGTGGCCCAGGCATCTTAGCAACCTTCAACTTTGGTAAAGAAGTCACCAGATACGATGGTGATGGCATCCAATAGTTAATCTTAAGTAAGAAAACAATCCTACCTCGTGTAGAATTTTTTCATAATAGGATATATATTTTTTGTAAAAAAATTATAATGTGCTAAAATCATACGAGTGGAGGAATTATTATGGAAGAATTCAAAACCGTACCTATTACTTTAATTACTGGATATCTTGGTAGTGGTAAGACTACCCTTATCAATCATATTTTAAAAAACACTAAGAATTATAAAATGGCCGTTATCGTTAATGATATTGGCGAAGTTAATATCGACGCTGATTTAATTGAAAGCGGTGGAGTGGTAGCTTCTCAGGATGAAAATCTAGTAGCTTTATCTAATGGATGTATCTGCTGCACATTAAAAAAGGACCTCATTAACCAATTAGCGGACTTAGTTAATTCTCAGAAATTTGATCACATATTAATCGAGGCTTCTGGTATATGTGAACCAGTACCAATCGCTCAAACAATTGCCTATATGGAAAATGAATTTGAGCGTCAAAAGTTGCCTAAATTTTATAAATTAGATGCGATTATCTCAGTTACTGATGCTTTAAGATTAAGAGATGAATTCGGCTGTGGCGAGAGCTTAGAAACCGCGGAAAGAGGAGAAGAAAACCTTGAAAATTTAGTCATTCAACAAATTGAATTCTGCGATATAGTCTTGTTAAATAAAGCCTCATTAATTTCTAAAGATGAACTAGAAAGAGTTAAGAAAACCATCAAAGCCATTCAACCAGTGGCAGAAATCATTGAAACCGATTATTGTTCTGTAGATATCGACGAATTAGTGGACACCGATTTATTCAGCTTTGAAAAGGCCGCTTCTAGCGCAGCTTGGATTCGAGAATTTGAAGATTGGGATAGCGATGTCGAAGTTCATGAAGATGACGATGATGACGATGAGGAAGAAGATGAACATCATCACGAGCATGAACATCATGATGAAGAACATGAACATGAAGAGCATCACCATCATCATCACCATCATGAAGGTATTGAAAACGAAGAAGAAGGCACAGCCTTAGAATATGATATTAATACCTTTGTTTATTATCGTCGAAAAGGTTTTGATAGAGATAAATTTATGGCGTGGGTGAAGAATAATGATCATCACCATATCATTAGAGCGAAAGGTATCTTATATTTTACCGATTATGATAAGACCATTTATCTATTTGAAACAGCAGGAAAACAAAAGACCTTAAGCGAATCTGGAGAATGGTATTCTAACAAATTATCTCCTCAACAAATCAAGAAGATGTTAGAAAGTGACGCTAATTTTGCTCACGACTGGGATGAAACATATAAAGACCATCTCATTAAATTAGTCTTCATCGGTCAAAACATCGATGAGCATAAAATTAGAAAAGAATTAGATCAAATCTAATTAGAAATGAGTATTTAAAAACACTAGGGTTTAGGCTCTAGTGTTTTCATTTGATTTCGATATCGATTATTCTAATCCGTATATGCCGATTTTAGCTCTATGCACAGCTTCTGGTCCACATTCTAAATCGATGATAGTAAGAGCGAATTCTACGCTATAACCCATACTTCTTCCAGTAACTGTATCTTTATCTAATACCACACATTTATCTAGCCATGTTCCTTTAAATGAAGGAGATTCAAAGCCAGGATAGCAGGTATATTTCTTACCTTCTAGATATCCTAATTCACCTAAAACTGATGGTGCAGCGCATATCGCATGAACATGCTTATTCGCATTGATAAATGCTTTAATTAGACCTTTAAATTCTAATTTTATATTATCCACTCCAACCTTACCGCCAGGCAAAATTACGATGTCGAAATAGTTTACCAAATCATTTAGGTTTTCTTCTTTATAAATCAGTAATTTTTTATCACCTGCAATCATGATATCTTCCATAGAAGTTTTGATTGCTTTTGCGTCTCGATAATTTCTTGTGATGAATGTTGGATCGATTTCATGTGATCTTCTTAATGTGTCATAAGTAGCGATGGCTTCTGTAGCTTCTACGCCATCACATAATAAAATTAATGCTCTTTTCATAATCTACCTCTAGGAATATTTTGAATTAGGAAAAATAAATGAGCAATATTTTTTACTAATTAATGAAAAAAATTTCATTAAGTGTATAATAATTGCAATATGAGATTTCAAGGCGCAATTATTATCAATAATTCTTATAATGAAGCGGATATTAATATCCAGCATAAAATATCACGTCTAGAAGAGGAATTTAAAAAATTAGATACCTCGATTGATGTGATTAAGAATAATGGAGATATCGCTTATATTGAAAATGGAGAGATTAAATTAAATATTCCCTCCTATGATTTTGTTGTCTACTTAGATAAAGATAAATATTTAGCAAGATTATTAGAAAAAGCGGAGATGAAATTATTTAATAATGCCGAATTTTTAGAATTATGTGATGATAAGATGCTAACTCATATTGCTTTAGCTAATATGAATATTCCTATGCCTAAAACCATCCCTGGTCCATTAGTGTTTAAATCCACAAACGGGGATGATATTAAGGTAATGGAATCAGTATTAAAACAACTAGATTTTCCATTCTTAATCAAAGGTGTATATGGTTCATTAGGTTTAAATATGGCTTATATAGATTCTAAAGAAACATTCTTAGAAGAATATAAGAAGATGAAAGCCCAGCCTTTATTATTCCAAGAATATATTGAATCCAGTCGAGGTAGAAGTATTAGATGCCTAGTAATAGATCATAAGATATTAGGGGCTTTTGAAAGATGCAATCCTAATGATTATCGTTCTAATTATCATGATGGAGCATCTTCTAAATCTATTACTTTAAAGCCTCAATATATTGAATTGGTGAATAAAGTAATTAAGGCTCTAGATATTGATTACGCTGGGGTGGACTTATTATATGGGGAAGATGATAAGCCTTTATTATGTGAGATAAATTCTAATGCATTTTTCCAAGAATTTGAAAAAAGAACGGGGATTAACGCCGCTAAAGCATTCGCGGAAATGATAATTAATAGAATTAAATAATTATATTTATGTGGTAGAATAAGGTATGCAAAAGAAGGGATTAATTAAATTAGCATTATTGTTACCGCTTGTATCTAGCTGTGCAGGTGGACATATAACATATCCTAAAGAGGATTATTCTTTTGAAATGCAATTTGTGGAAGGTTTTACTATTTGCCAATTAAATGATATTCATCTATCTACTTCTAGCAATTTAGATATCGAATTTGAATATTTAAGAAATGTCATCTATTCTAAATCGGAATACGAACATCCTAATGAATCTTCTTTATTATATCGTCCTAATCTTTTAGTGCTCAACGGAGACACCTTCCAGTTCGCCAATAAAGAAATAGTGGTTAAATTATTTGATTTCTTAGATTCTTTAAAGATTCCTTATTGTTTTACTTATGGCAATCATGATTATCAAGGTAATTATGCACAAGATTTTATCGCTAATGAATTATTTAAAAGACAATATAACGACCAAATTCCTATTGATTCCGAAGAGCAAAAACATTTCGCTTTATATAAAGATCCTAATAATGATGATGTTTATGGACATAGCAATTATCTTGTTAATCTCACCTATTTAGGTAATATTCAATATCAAATCTATATTTTTGATTCTAATTCTTATGTCATCGGTGATTATGATAGGATTCATGATGATCAAGTATCTTGGTATGAAAGAATGGTTTTATCCTCAAATGGATATACTACTAAACCGGATGTTATTAATGATGATACATTTGCTAAATCATTAGCCTTCTTCCATATTCCTACTGAGGAATTTAAATATGCGATAGATGATTATAAGGCTAACCACCCTAATGGTGAGATTTATGATGGCTATGAATATTGTGATGCAAGAGAAGATGTATGCTGCAGCTCTATTGATTCTAATCTTGTTGAAAAGATGCAAGAATTAAGATCCACTGTCTCTATTGGCGCGGCTCATGATCATGTCAATCAAACTGATTTATGGTATAAAGGTGATTCTACTTGGCCAATTAGATTAATCTATGGAAGTAAATCCGCTCAAGGCATATATCATGATGATGACCAATTAGGCGCGGTATTCTATACTTTAAAAGAGACCCCTCTAGTGGATGGAGATAAGACATTCTATTTTGATTTAACTAGAATGCATGTGACTTATGAAGGTGAGGTATCTAAATTATGGCCTCGAGATTAATAAATAAAAATAATGTTGGCTGGCTTATCGCCATGACAATATTCTATTTAGTAGCCTCTTTTATGTTTTTCTATGGAATTAAATTATTATTTCCAGTATTAGCAAACGGTGGAAGGTCTTCTTTAACACTATTACCTGCTGTGTTGACTTGTGTTGTGCCTATTGTTATCTTCTATATATTCTGGCTGTTCTGGAGATCTAAGACATTGGCTAATCGTTTAAGATTAGAATATATCGCTGGATTAGTTCTTATCTTTGTTTCTGGATTTAATATCGTTGATTTATTATTAGTGCTTTCTATTTTATTAAAAGGCAATATCTTATTTGGTATTGTCACACCATGCTATCCATTAGATATGTTAATTGCTAATGGCATATATTTAATGCTTGGCATCACTATCATGGTTTATCATTATTTAGATAGGAAATATGTATTAACATCTAAAGTTATGCCATTTCCATTAAAAACAAAATATATGGTTTTTGCGGGCTTTTTGCTTCCATTTGCTGCGTATTTCGCTGGTGATTTCCTCTCGATGTACATCTATTTTATTAATGGTATAAGAGATCCGAATTGGCCTCTAATTATTCCTTATTATATTTCTTTCTTGCTTCCTAGCTTCTTAGGACTTGTTTATATTTATCAATCTAGATTCCATGAAGAAAAGACTTTCCTTAGAAATATTATTGTCTTATTATCCATCTCCGCATTTGCGTTATTATGGATTATTATTGGTCTAATTATTAATCCATATGTCATATCAGAATCATTACAATATGAATTCGCGATTGGCTTAGTTTTAAAATATCCTATTGGTTTATTAATCATATATTTGTGGGTACTAATTCCTTCTTTGATATCGATAATTAGAATCATTAGAAAGAATAAAAGGAAAAAAGATGAACAAGAACAAGCAAAGATTTAATAATTATTCTCGTGAATATAAAGACGCTAAAGAATATCAAGTCAATGCTCAAGAAGAATTGATCTCTTTTCTTTTAGCTAATGTTAATCAATCTAGAAATGCGATTAAAGGGATGTTAACTCATCATTATGTCTCGGTTAATGGAGCACCTATTTCTCAATATAATTTCATGTTAGAAAAAGGTGATGTGGTCTTAATTTCTAAAAAGCCTATTTATAAAAAAGGGGTGACTAATAAGACTTTAGATATCATTTATGAAGATGATGATATCATCGTTATTAATAAGCCAAGCGGATTATTAACCATTGCCTCAGATAAAGAAAAGGGTAGAACTGCTTATCGTTTAATTACAGAATATGTTCAAACATTTAATAAACATAATAGGGTATATGTAGTTCATAGAATTGATGAAGATACATCTGGTGTATTGATGTTTTGCAAGAATCAAGATATTAGAGATGCTTGGCAAGATAAATGGAATGATTTAGTTTTAGATCGTGGTTATTATGCGATTGTTGAAGGTCAATTAGATAAGAAAAAGGGCTTAGTTAAATCATATTTAAAGCAAAATAAATTGAATTTGATGTATTCTAGCGATGATAAAGTGCATGGTAAATTAGCTATTACCAATTATGAAGTTATCAAAGAAAATGACAAATATTCTTTATTAGATATTCATATCGATTCTGGAAGAAAGAATCAGATTCGTGTTCATATGGGCGATCTACATCATAATATTATCGGCGATGATAAATATGGTAATCCATCAAACCCAATTGATAGATTAGGGTTGCATGCTTATTGTTTAAAGATTAAGCATCCTATCAGCGGAAAAACTTATACATTTAAAGCTAAAATGCCAAAAGTTTTTGATGATTTGATGAACGGAAATATCAAAGAAAAAGTAAAGAAACCAATTAAAAAGAAAAACAAGAAATAATCTGAACTGCTGTAACAAATTTATTCAAATAAGCATATTGTCATAAAATAAATGTTGATAATTTTTAAATTATTCCTTTGCTATATTAAGTTATATATCTAGTGATGCATCGATATTAAATGGAATGCGCAGAAATAATCAGAGCGAATGTCCGCTATGATGAATGGAGAATATTACACGCCATATTTATTGTCATCTTAATATCAATTTCACTATTAACTAGTTTGGCTAGGAGTGATGAAAAGTTGTTTATTGCGGTTAGATTAATTTCAAACATATTATTAACAGCAACAATTATTTATGATTCTATTTTGGGTTCAATTAGTTTTGTGGGAATTATTTTATTTT
>CAJOOD010000089.1 GCA_905236085.1 uncultured Bacilli bacterium | reverse complement strand
TATTTCGAATGTGGTGCTGGTGCAGCTAAATTAAATGCAAAATGGAACCTTATGATAAAAAAGGAAGGAGATTTACCTGATGAATTATTCTGAGGACTATATTTCTAGTTTCAGATACACTCATTGTGGTAAAAACCAGTGAACTAAAATGTGAATTTCTTGAATAGGGGAAATTCTTATTTGGCGTAAAAAATATTTATAGCAGGTATCTTAAAAGATAAAATATATAAAAATATGAAAAACCATATTGTTTCACAGATGATTATTAAGAGATTTGCTGATGCAATTAATGTTTTTGATGCAGCAAGTGGACGAATAGATTTGAATAAGAAGCCTGCAAAAGTTTTTTATCAAATAGATAGACTAACACCAGAATTAGAAACACTGCTTTCTACTGCTATTGAAAGTCGTTTTGCTAATCTGTTATATGGAAAACTAAATGATAAACATGTTGTAACTTTAACTAGAGAAGAACTTTATCTTATCAAAAGATATTTACTTATGATAAGTGTTCGCATGTATAGTGAAGAAGAATTCTACGCAACTATCAATAGTTTAAAGAAAAATTGTGATATGTACTTGATGGCTCATCCAGAATATAGACACTTAAAACGAAATGATGAGTTAAATTTAACGCCTAAACAATTATATGAAACTGCATTGAGAATCTATTGTGAACACGCTGATTTAAACGAAATGTTTGATGATCCAAGACTAACCCTTGAAATGTTGTGTTGGGCGAGACCTTTCATTGATTCTTATTTGGCTATTTGGGATGCGCCTGAAGGAATGGAATACATCCTTAGTGATTGTTCTATGGTTTCAGAATATGAAGGCGTGCACGAATTAACAGGCGGTTTAGACTTATCTAAATTTTCATATTGTTATTACAAATTGCTTGATGAAAAAGATGATTTAACAAAAATGTTTTATGCAGATTTGCTGGCAAAATGTCAGATGATGTATGAAAACTACAATGTATTTAACCTTTCATCAACGCGAAGCCTCGTTCTAATAAACCCATTCTTTAGAATGTATTTTAAGCAAGAAACAATGTTTGTGGACGAAGGAAAAAAGCAATCACTTGATAAACCTGATATCTGGCCATCAATTCTTCAAAATAAAGATTTATTTGATGTTCCGAAAAACGAATATAAGAGTTTTATACCAGGGATGTTTTTGATGGATGATCTCTTCTTTTATGAGGTAAAAACTCTAACACCCGATGAATTAGTTTATATAAATTCAATGATAATACGGATGACTCATAATATTTTTGGTTTTAATGATGTGAATGCTATTAAAGATTCCGTTGATTTTGCTGTTTGGGAACAAGCTTCTCTCATAAACGGTGACTTTATTACCTTAGAGAATAAAGAAGACACTATTAAATTTGTTGAAGACATGTTTAATCCCAACTTAATGAAACTAAGCCGATTCTGCGGTGAATCAGAAAAAGATAGAAAGACTTATCCAATAACGTTGTTTGAAAAAGTTGCTCATAACATGCTTATAGATTTTAGAGAAAATAAATATATTTATTGGTATTTACTATTTGCAGAAGATGCTACAAGGAATCATCCTAATTTATCATTCTTAGGATCGCCTGATGAGCGTATAATTAAAATAAAAGAAGCATATAAAGAATTATGGGGGAAACCGTATGATAAATGATTTAAGTTACTTCGACAATTCAATTGTTGGTCGTTATAGAACGGTTGAAAGAAATATTAAAAGCAAATCGAATTCCTTTTATGATTCTTTTTTAGACTTGTTAGAAAACACAATTAAAAGAATTCTTAATTTAGAAGAAGTTGAATATGATGAAAAGTTCACTTGTGGAACTCTATTAAGAGAAGAAAAAATAATTAATTTCTTCAAAAATGATGTTGGCGTGGATGATTATACTTACACTAAGTGTAAAGATTATATTGCAAAGGTCAATCGTCATAAGCATTTTAACGAACACATGATTAATATTGACACTGTGGTGACCTATATGAAGGTATATCACAATTTAGTGTCAAAATATCTACATTTCAAAGATAAAGAATGCTCTGAATTTAATGCCGATTATTTCAATTCTATCTATGGTTTAACGGAACGCGAAAATAAAGAGCTAAAGAACGAGGTAGGAAGATTAAAAGATGATTTAGAATCTCTATCTTTGGAAAACAAATTATCTAC
>CAJOOD010000088.1 GCA_905236085.1 uncultured Bacilli bacterium | reverse complement strand
TTAAATATTCATTCTTGGTGTAAAAATCATAAAAGAGATATTCAACAAGTTCATGCGAATAGATTTTTGGGCATTTTTCTTTAATTAAATTTGAAGCATCGTCCATTAATTCTCTAAACAACTTAATGAAATTGATTGTAAAAGAAGACATTCCTTGACCAATATAAATTAAAGGATGTTCTTGACCTTCCACGATTCCTTTTAATAAATCAAAGATCGCCGCGTAAGCATTTTTTGTTCCTTTAATTTTACTTAATGCGTAGTTATGGCCTAATGTATCAGCGATTATCACTGGTTTAACACCAAATAAATTACCAAAGAAAGCACTGGCGCCAGACACTCTACCTGCCCGACGAAGATAAGTTAAAGTTCCCACTGTGCCGCATAAATTGTATCTTTGCATATTTTCATTGATATAATTCACAACTTCTTCTAAAGATTTTCCTTCATCTTGAAGTTCACTGGCTTTCATCGCCATCATCCCTAGTATCATAAAATCTCATTATTAATGAGAATTATTTATCTATCTAACACACAAATTAAAAATATAGACTAAAGTAATATCAATCTTTTAAAGATGTAATAGGCACAACATAGACTCCATCTGGTCTCATATATGCAGCATTAGTAAGCCCACAAATAACACAAAGTGATTTAGCAGGTTTCCCACCCTTTTCTTTAATCTCATTATTGATTCTTACAAGATTATTAGCCGCTTCTTCTATTTGATGCGCGCCTAATTTGATTTCAAAGCCACACCAATCCCCATCATCTAATTCAATGACGGCGTCAATCTCATTGTTGCTATAATCTTGGTAATGATAAAGTTTTGCGTTAAATGCATCAGCATAAGAAAATAAATCTCTTTCCACTAATGATTCAAAGAGAAATCCAACAAAATCTAGTTCAGTTAAAAGTTTTTCTTTACTTAAAGATAATAATGCACATGGAAGTGACGGATCAACAAAATGCCTTTTGCTACTTTGCTTAATTCTTAATGATGAACGGAGGCTTGAAGAAAATGGTGGTATATCTTCAATTAAATACAATTTATTGAATAAATTTAAATAATCAGCGATAGTGTCGACACTAACATCATTCGCGTCTTTTTCCTTAATATCTTTCTTCAATGTTTTATTTGTAACAGTGGTTGCTTCGTTTCTAGCTAATGAGCGAAGTAATAATTCTATTTTACGGCCATCTCTTTTAATGTTATCCACTCGATATATATCCTCATTTATTACTGAGTTAATATATTCTTTTGGTATCAACATCCCGTGTTCAAAATCAAGATTGATTGATGCTGGCCATCCACCAACTAAAATATTTTCAAGTATTGTATCTAATTCAACTTCACCAATATATAAATCTTTTGTTTGACCATAACAGATATCATGTAAGGAAACTTTCCCATCAGATTTGCCGCTTTCAAATAAGCTCATCGGTCTCATCCTTAGTCTAGAAATTCTACCTGTACCAGAATGAATATATGTACTTTTATCAATTGTCGCGGAGCCAGTTAATATAAATTGTCCTTTTTCAATATCTACATCCACTACTCCGCGTACGGCATCCCACATTGAAGGAACTTCTTGCCATTCATCAATTAAACGAGGTTTTTCACCTTCCAAAGCTAACGTTGGATTAATTAAAGCTAAACTTTTGTTATTAAAATTACCTTTAGGATCTGCAATCATAAATTCGCTTTTAGAAGCATTTCGTCCAGTCCATGTTTTGCCACACCATTTTGGTCCTTCGATTAAAACCGCCCCAAATGATTCTAAATATAATTTTAATTTTTTATCCACTATTCTATTTCTATAGTCGTCAATTTTCATAGCCATTTCCTCTACGTATATTAGACATCATTCCGAGAGTTTTGTCAAATGCATTCCGTATGTTTTCGCATTTTCATTCCGTATGTTTTTCACTTTTCATTCCGTATGTTTTCGCATTTTCATTCCGAGAGTTTTTTAAAACTAGTCATGTATTTATCATATCGACTCGAACCAGTGAGGATTCCTCGGAGGTTAAATAATCAAATGAAATGGTCACATCTAGATTAAACAATTTAATCTC
>CAJOOD010000087.1 GCA_905236085.1 uncultured Bacilli bacterium | reverse complement strand
CTCTTCTTTTAATTGTCTTTCATGAGCAAGAGGATTATCTCCCATTGTTAAGAAATAATATTTACCTTCTTCTTGACGATATTCTTTCTCAACTACTCTATGGGTATCAGGAGCCTTTATCTTGTCATAATAGAAGGTGACGATATCTCCATCTTTTTCATAATCTATCACTTCTCCACTTTCTTCATCATATATCGGAGTGGATACCTTGATATCTTTAGGTGAGACTTCTGATATTAATATACCAGTGCCAGGAGATAATGAGTCAGGATTATCAGGATCATCCATAGAATCTGTTGCCACATATAATATGGATTGTCCGAATACTTTTGGGACCCCATAATTCGATCCCTTTGATACCATCATCGATATCTGGACATAGCCTAATAGGCCGATGATAAGGATTAATAAGGCATCAATGATGTAAGATAATTTCTTCATAATAATTATTTAGGACTTTTTAATTCTTTTAATTTCTTTTTTAATTCTTCGTTTTCTTTTCTTAATATCTCAGCTTCTTTTTTCGCTTTAGATGCTTCATATATCAGTTTACGATGTTCCGCTTCTAAGGCCATTTCTTTATGGACTCTTTTCATCGCCTCATCATAGATAATCTTATCTTTATCAGATAATATCGCTCTATCGATTAAGATTTTCGCGTCTTTTTGCTTTTTAAGTTTTTCTAAGAGTTTTTCATTTTCTAATCTCACCTCTTCTGGTAAAGGAGGTAGAGGAATATCTTTCTTATTCTTAGCTTCAGGATAAGCATCATATAAGAAACGTCCATCCGCGTAGGTGATATCTTCTAAAGAGAATATAATTTTTGGTTCATATTTGATTTTATTCTTCTTCTCTATTTCATCTACTTTCACTTGATTAGAATGTAGAGTTAATAAGGAATTCGCGGTGAAATTAGCTAATTCTTCTTTATATTTTTTTGAGAAGACTTGGTTAGTTTCCGTAATATCAAATGATAGACCAGCGTCTTCATATTCATCGATGAAACACCATAATTGATAAGCGCGATGATAATCAGGATGTTTTAATAACATATTAGTCATATGAATTGGGCTAGATACATCTTTGGCCCCTTTCATCGCTGACATAAATGGAGAATGTAAGAAATAAGAACATTTATCTCTTAAGGAGGTTAAGCGATCTAATAATTCTTTATTTTTCTTAGAATTACCATCATCTAGAGATGGAATAGAGGCTTTAATACGCGTATCTATTTCATAGGTAACACCTTCAATTACTGTTTTATTATGGACTAATAATAAGTCAGAATTATAAGTTTCACCATGTTCGATAATCCAAGAATATCTCGCCTGCATGAAGGCTAGACATTTCTTAATCAAAGTCATGATAAATCTATTTTCATAAATCGCTGTATCGGTTTCGGTGTTAATGGTTAATATCTTAGATGGTCTAACATTATCATCTTCATCGACATCTTGAATGAACTGCGTATGAGAGGCGAAATGTCTAATTGAAGCGGGTGATACTTTTTTAGCTAAGGCCGCTTCCACTAGTTCTCTTTCCTCTTTAATAAAGGTACGCGGATTAGAGACGATTTTATTAATCGCTCCAATACCTTCTTCTAATTCGTTGATGAAATCGCTATCGAAGGTTTTAACTTCCACTCTATAGGTCTGACGTAGGAAATTCTCTCCGTGACTTATTTCATTGACGAGTAGTTGAAAATCTTTATCTTTTCCTTGTTCTTCGAGCAATTTATGATAAGCATCTTGGGCTTTAATTAAAGAATATGTGTTTAATTTCTTATTTTCCATAAAATTAACGTGACATCTTGATTAATAAGGCAATCTTATCTTTAGATAATTTGAATTCATTCGCTCCAAATAAGCGAGTTAATTCTTCATCTAATAAGACTAATTCATCTCTTAAGAAGGAGACATTTAAGACTTCGAATTTCTTTAAGATTTTGGTCTTAAAGACAAAGTCAAGAGCTTCGAGTTCACTTCCTCCACAGGCGACATAGCAAGGGATGAAAGCTAAGATTTGTTTCATGATACGGTTACCAAAGGCTAATTTGAAATGTTCGATAACAAAGTCATCTAATTTAGCAAATTTTTCTAAGGTATCTTCTGATACTGGATAATCTTTTTTCGCTTTATCATATAAGGCTAAGAGATATTCAGTAGGTACGGTTAAAGCTTCGGTATATGGAGCGTCAAATGGTTGACCCTTATTATCAAAGAATAAGGACATCGCTCTATCGTAGACTTTATCAGTAATGGTAAATGTGGAGTCATCATTATTCGCAGTACCAACAAACCAGATATTTTGAGGAATTAATAATTTGCCTTCTTTAATGTGATGTGGATCATCTTCTCTGCTACCAGCGATGATATCGATAATCCATTCATTAGGATCAGGCATTTCCATGATGGATAAGAATTCGGCGAAATAATATTCGATACGGGCTAAGTTCATTTCATCTAATACCACTAAGCAGTTATCTTTATGGTATGTCGCTTCGTATATAGCGCGTAGGAAGTCGGTTTCTGTAAACTTCTTGGTGAAGTCATTATAATAACCTAATAATTCGTTTCTATCTCTCCATGATGGTTGAACAGAACATATATTCGCGGAATTTTTAAAGAATCTACCCATACAATATGGTAATGATGTTTTACCAGTACCGGATATACCTTCGAGGATGATAAGTTTACCAGTACCCATCGCAGCGAAGAATTCTCTTACTACTTCTGGGGTGTAATATAATCTCATTTGTGAACAAGCAAAGTTTCTAAATCTTTCGCAGATTTCTTTTAAGGTGATGTTAGATGCATCTTCTGGAAGTGCGACTTCTTTGATGCCATCTTTATATTTTTCATCAACGGACATCAATCTAGTAAATCTAGGTCCACCCTTAACTTCTTGTTTTTTCTTACCTTGTCCATCGAATACGGGATGTGGAATGCCTTCACTTTCTTTATATAAGGATAAGATTCTCTCTTTTTCCATGGTTACATCATAGAGTTCGAGATTGAGTTCTTCGATTTCCTTAATTAATTTTTCTTGATCGACTGATTTGCCTTTCTTGGCTCTTTGAATTAATCTTCTTATTCCAAAGATGATAAGTAAGACAATGCCAGCGATTAAGGCAATTGCGAATAAGATCATCAATATAAATACTACCCATCCTCCCGCGTTAGCGTTAGAGGCGAAAATGGAGAAAGCATCGCTATATGATGTCATTTGGTCTTGAATAGATACAGGATTGCCGTTAAATAGACCAACGAACGATTGGCCAAATATATTTAGCACTGTACTAAGATAAGTAAAATAGGCATTCATAAGTAAATCCTCGTTATATATTGTATAGGCCTGCGAAGACTATTAAGACATCAAAGGAAGATTTCTGAATGGAATCAATCATGTCTAAGTCCCAGCCCTCTAAATAGATGGACACTACCACTCTTTTGACTTCATCCTTATGTAATATACATAATGGTTCATTGGTGGTGTTGCCTTCATCTAAATTAATGGTCACTTTATCAAAAGCGACAGCGTCTTCTTTTTTAATATTTGTGTTTTCGACATCGGCGAGTTGGATATTGTCTTTATGATTAGCCACAAATACGGAGTTAGAATCTTCATAAGGTAAAGAAGAAGGTAAAACTTCGTCCTTATATTTCACATCTCCCTCCACTTGACCATAAATTATTTCTTTATCGTCTTCGTAATCATAATATCCATCCGCGTGGAGATCTAATAGACCTCCATAATAAGTTTCTTCCATGATTCCTGGATTAGCGATGACGTATTTGTCTTCGCTATAGAAGGATATTCTAGTCGCATTGACCACGTTATTTAATTCATCTTCATTAAGCCCTTCATTAACGGCTACTTCGTGATTTAAATCGAGATTAGGAGCGAAATAGCTTTCGTCGGATAGATATAAAGAGCAATCTTGTGAAGATAAGAGGAAGAATTCTTTTTGGACATATCCCCCTTCGGCGTAATCAGTCTTACGATGATTAGAAGAGAAGCGATAAGGTTGTCTAAATTTAGGAACTTTGATATCGCTAGATATGTCTTCATTAAGCCAGTCTTCCGCATACATTCCGCTGACCTCATCTAATTCTTCATCACCAAATCCTAATTCTTCTTCATCGTATTCATCTTTAAATACGATATCCCCGTTATTATCTCTAATACCTAGACGTAAAGAGATATCCATCGTGGTGAAATTAATATTAAGGTGATTAACAGCGAACATATCATTAATGGAATACCAGGCCGCAGTCGCGGTTACAGAACAAGAAAAAGAGAATAAGAAAGCCGCGGTCGCAACAAATAGCAACTTCTTCTTCGTAGATAGAGGCTTAAATATTTTTCTCTTGTTATTATTCATTGTTGATATTTATTTCTATATTATAGGACACCAAAATGTAATGACATTAAAACCATGGAATTTTCTGGTGGGATTCCTCTACAATCATAATCCGCACCTTCGAGATAGGAGATAAAAGTAAATCGCATTGTTTTATTCGCCGGAATTTTTAATTCTTGACGGACAATGGCTTCATTCTCCTTATCAGAAATAAATGATTCACAGTATCCATCTTTAGATAAACCAATGTAGGTTGGTTTTCTTACGGTGAGATTATCATCGTTAACCGTATTTTCATATTCGGAGACACATTCTCTATTATCTTCTAGACCTTCTAAAGTTCCATAGCCAGTCGAACTAGCTAGAGCAAAATAGGAGGTATTCATTTCGTTAGATTCTAAAATAGATGTTTGAATAGCGACACGGAGATAATCAAAAGTACCATAAGCATCATTAGATGGTCTATTATATTTATCTAATTTAACTTCATAGGCGAATTCTTGTTCTTTATCCATAGAAGTATTTGACAAATAAACAGTATAAACTAAAGCATTATAAAAGCCCTGCTCCGCTCTTGATTCATTAGTGTCGATCATGTTTTTAGATCCACCTAATTCTTCATCAGAGAAGCTAGAGACATAGGCCTCAATATTTCTAGCTGATGCTGGATAAATCTTAGAAATAGGTTCACCACTTAAGATATTGCTAGCGTTGCCGTTAACAGTTTCTTGCATTTGGAAATGAACATCTTTGCTAGGATTATCGATTTTCACTGTAAATCCACTTGAACCGCCACCTCGTTGGAAGATTGCAAATAATATCGCCACGGTTATACCCGCTACCGCAATTAAAGCTATGATTAAGCCAGCTCTTTTCATTCTTCTAGCGCTGACAATCTTTTTTCCATCATAAACACTCATAAGCATTACTCCTATATAAGGTAAACGTTCAAAATTAGCCTTCATATCCTCTTTTTCTTGTTATGTCACCAAGAAGATTGATAAAGTAGGCTACACTACCCGATTAAGTTTCATGCTAATAAGAGCGTCATCAACTTATTAGCCATACTATGTAATGAGAGAATTTACCCGATTTCCCTCACTGCACTTTTATTTTATTAACTTTAATAATTATTTACAATAATATTTTTTTGTAACAGGCATAATAAAAGCCAAGTGGAACACACTTGGCACTTATTGTTACAGTTTTATTTAATTATTCGCTTTCTTTTTTTTCGTTTTCGAGTATCTCTTTCATGATTTCTGCTCTTACTTCTTCTTCCGCTTTCTTCTTGATGGCTTTTAATTGTTCATCAGATAGATTGGATTCTCTTTTCGAGGCCACGACAGCGAGATAGACTAAATCAAGGGCGACAATAACAAAGATTGGTACACATACGATTAAGAAGAAGGCTACAGTATTGTTTTGGAAGAAGGCAATAAATGGTCCATTTAATTCCACATTATAATCTTGTAATATCTTTCCCGCGGCGGTAGCTTCATCAACGGTGTGTGAAGTCGTCCAGACAATAATCGATATAATTAAGGCAGCAATAAGTATCAATGCTTCAACGATACCGCCTATAATCAAAAGCTTTTTCTTTTTTTCCATAAGTAAAATAACCTTTCAGTTGTATTAATATATTAACACAAAGAAAATATTTAAAATATCTAATTTTTTACTATTCCCCCTCTTTTTTATATAAATCCTTATTAATATATATTATATATATTGTATTTTTCTTATTTTTGTTCTTGTTTATATCTTCTTAGACATATAAAATAACAACGGTTATGAAAAAAATACTTATATCAGCATGTTTAGTTGGGGATAAAACTCGTTATGATTCTAAATCTTCATATACCCCATTAATTGAAGATTTAATGGAAAAATATGAACTAGTTCCATTTTGTAGTGAGGTAGAAGGTGGATTATCTATTCCTAGATTGCCTAGTGAGATTAAGGGTAATAAGGTTATTAGAAATGATGGCAAGGATGTAACTTTTAATTATCAAAAAGGCGCGGAACTTGCTTGGAATATCTGTAATTATTTAGGAATAAGAATTGCTATATTAAAAGAGAACTCCCCCGCTTGCGGAGTTCATAAGATATATGATGGATCATTTAAAAATAGGAAGATAGATGGCAAGGGTTGGACCACGAGATATCTAGAAAATAAAGGTGTTAAGTGTTATAGCGAAGACGAGATCGAAGAATTATTAAAATTAGGCTAGAATCTAGAAATAGCCTTTTTTATATATCGCTATTAAAATATCTTAAGGCAAAACAAAAATCGCTATCATGAGTTACATAAAACTTCATTATCATTTGTCTTTTCTTGGAGCGTCATTTTCTTT
>CAJOOD010000086.1 GCA_905236085.1 uncultured Bacilli bacterium | reverse complement strand
TAGTCATCGCTATTGTAACACGCCCATTTGGTCTAGAAGGACCAAGAAGAGTGGCTAATTCTATTGAAGGATTAAACAATTTAAAAGCTAATGTCGACGCCATTATTGTCGTATCTAATGATAAATTATTACTCTTAGCCGGATCATCTCCAGCCGGAGAAGCCTTCTCTGAATCCGATAAAGTCTTAGCGAGATCAGTTGAAACTGTTGTTAATTTAATTCTCATGCCAGCGGTTATCAATCTCGACTTCGCCGATGTTAAATCAACATTAGAGGATTCTGGTGTCGCCTTAATCGGTTTTGGTACTGGTTCTGGTGATGATAGAGCCAAAGAAGCGGCCACTAATGCGATTAATTCTCCATTATTAGAATCATCTATTTCTGGAGCTAGAAAAGCTATTGTGGCTATTACATGTGGACCAAAAGTATCATTATTTGAAGTCCAAGAAACAGTTAATAGATTAATTGAAGCGGCTGGAGGAGCGGATTCTATCGATTTAAAATTTGGTCTAGCGATTAATGACCAATTAAGTGATGAAATCATGGTCTCTATTATCGCTTCTCATTATGAAAATGATTATGTCTTCTCCGCGGATAATACTTTGAAATATAAACAAGAATTCGAAGAAATTAAGCCAGAAAGCAAACAAGAAGAAAAGAAAGAAGACGAAATCAATTTTGAAGATGACGATGATTTACTTCCTAATTTCTTAAAAGATTAACGTTGTTAATATTTCAAAATTAGGTATAATAAAGAAGCCTTGGAGACAAGTTGGTAGACAAGCACTTATAGAGAGACGGGGACGCTGGAATCCTGTTAGCGGCTATCTAGAATTAATATCACTCCATTGTATGTTAATTGAAATTAGTAGATTAACCGGTCTCTCCGTTATAGAGAAAATGAGTGCTACACTAAATATTAGTGATAGAACTAAGGTGGTACCACGTTATTGCGTCCTTAGATTGGGCGCTTTTATATTGTCGGAGGAATTATGGAACTTAAAGAAACATTAACCATGCCTAAAACTAATTTTGAGATGAGGGGTAACTTAGCCCAAAAAGAACCATTACTCGTCGAAAAATGGAAAATAGAACATCTATATGATGAAATGAATTTAAACCGTAAAGGTAATAAAGAATTTATTCTTCACGATGGTCCCCCATACGCCAATGGAAACATTCATTGCGGGCATATGATGAATAGAATCTTAAAAGATTTTGTCATTAGATATAAGAACATGTCAGGATTTTATACTCCATTTATTTTAGGTTGGGATACACACGGACTGCCTATTGAAAACATGGTTACTAAATCTGGTGTTAATAGAAAAACCACCCCAATCGTAGAATTTAGAGAAAAATGTCGTGAATATGCCTTAAAGCAAGTCGAAAATCAAAAAGGACAAATGCTCCGTTTAGGTATACTCGCAGAATCTGATAAACCATATCTCACCTTATTAAAAGAATTTGAAGCCGAACAGATTAAATTATTCGCTGATATGGCTTTAAAAGGTCTCATCTATAAAGGACTTAAACCAGTATATTGGTCTCCATCTAGTGAATCAGCTTTAGCAGAAGCTGAAATCGAATACGCTGATGTGACCTCACATTCTATTTATGTGGCCTTTGATGTTAAAGATGGTAAGAATGTCTTAGATAAAGACGCTAAAGTTGTTATCTGGACGACAACTCCTTGGACTTTGCCTGGCAATTTAGCGGTATCCGCTCATCCTGATTTTATCTATGGAGTTTATAATACCAATCGCGGAAAATTAGTATTCTTAAAAGAATTTGAAGAAAAATTAATTAATGAATTAGGCTTAGAAGACGTTAAATTAGAAAAAGAAATCAAAGGTAGAGACTTAGAATATGTTGTTTTAAAGCATCCTTTCTATGATCGAGATTCTTTACTTATCGTTGGTGAACACGTCACCAATGATGCCGGTACAGGTTTTGTTCATACCGCTCCTGGATTTGGTCCAGAAGACTTCATGGTCTGTCAAAAATATAATATTCCTACTTATTGTCCAGTTGATTCTAAAGGCTATATGATGGAAGGAACTGGTGAAGGTATTGAAGGTTTATTCTATGAAGAAGCTAATAAAGCCGTCTTAAAAATCATCGAAGAAAATGGCTCATTATTAAAACATCAAACCATCGTTCACTCTTATCCACATGATTGGCGTACTGGTAAACCATTAATCTTTAGAGCGACTGATCAATGGTTCTGCTCAATTGAACCGATTAGAGAGCAATTATTAAACGCCATTCATAATGTTAATTGGAATCCTAAATGGGGTGAAACCAGAATGATTAATATGATTAAAGATCGTAGCGACTGGTGTATTTCTCGCCAAAGAGCGTGGGGTGTACCAATTCCTATTATCTATAATGAAGATGGTTCTCCAATTATTGAAAAAGAAGTATTTGCCCATATCGCCAACCTATTTAAAGAATATGGTTCAGATATCTGGTATAGCAGGGACGCTAAAGATTTATTACCAGAAGGATATAAGAATCCTAAATCACCAAACGGTAAATTTAATAAAGAAAATGATATCATGGATGTCTGGTTTGATTCCGGTTCTTCTTGGGCAGGCTGTTTATTAGCAAGAGACTTAAAATTCCCCGCAGACTTATATTTAGAAGGTAGCGACCAATATCGTGGTTGGTTTAATTCTTCCTTAATCGTTTCTATGGCCACGAAAGGAGTATCACCATATAAGAATATTGTCTCACATGGCTTTGTCATGGATGAGAAATGGGAAAAGATGTCCAAATCTAAAGGAAACGGCATTGATCCTAGCAAAATCGCTAATGTCTACGGCGCGGATATCTTGCGTTTATGGGCCTCGACAATTGATTATCAACAAGATGTTAGAATCTCTGAATCTATCATTAAACAAATATCAGAAATCTATCGTAAGATTAGAAATACCTTTAAATTCTTATTAGGCAATATCTCTAATATCGATTTAAGCAATAATAATGTTGAATATCAACACGTCGATAGATTTATCCTAAATAGATTAGCTAAGATTGTTAATGAAACCATTAAATCATTTGATAATTATGATTTCGCTACGGCGATGTCTAATATCGTGACATTTATGTCTACTGATCTATCTTCTTTCTATTTAGATATTGGAAAAGATATCTTATATTGTGATGGTAATTCCACAAGAAAAAATACCATCCAACACGTCTTATTAGATTGCGTAGAGACATTATTAAGATTATTAACTCCTATTCTTCCATTTACCATGGATGAAGTTAATAAGAATATTCCTGGAAATAGATTATCTTCATCGCAATTATTAGATTTCCCTAAAGCTAGAGAATATCAAGAAGAAATCGATAAAGAATATGATTTATTCTTAGCTTTAAGAAGTGATGTTCTTAAAGCCTTAGAGGAAGCAAGAAGTCAAGGATTAATCGGTTCTAGCCAAGAAGCTTATGTCGAATGTAAAATAAATAATGAGGAAATTAATAATTTATTTGCTACAATGAATAAAGAAGATTTAGAAAAATTATTCGTTGTCTCTAGCTTCATATTAAAAGATAATGAAGGTAAAGAATATAATGTATCTAAAGTCTTAGTCAAACATCATGAAGGCGAAAAATGTGATAGATGCTGGAATTATGTCGATTTCATCAAAGAACTTGAAGGCAATAAATTATGCTTAAGATGTTATAACTTATTAGGAGAAAAGAATGGATAAATTTAAAAATAAATTAAAATGGTTTTTCACCTCCTTTATCTGGTTAGGCATTCTTTTATTTGTCTTAGATGTCATCAGCAAACAAATCGTTAAAAATAATATGAATGTTTATGACACCATCTGGATTATTCCTAATTTCTTAGATATTCAATATGTCCATAATTCGGGAATGGCTTTTGGTCTAAATACTGGAAATCCAGTGGCTAACGCGGTGATATTTATCGCTATTTCCTTAATTGGCACGGCCATATTATTATTCGTATTAATCAAATATTGGAAAAAACTCAATATGTTTACTAGAGCCTCTATTATGTTAATGCTCACTGGCTGTGTTGGTAATTTAATCGATAGAGCCTTTTATATCGACGCGAATGGAGCCCATTATGTCGTCGACTTCATCGGTGTAGAATTCGGTAGTTGGTCCTTCCCAAGATTTAATGTCGCCGATTCTTGCTTAGTTATCGGCGTTATCATGTTAGTGATT
The DNA here is from genome assembly GCA_905236085.1 of uncultured Bacilli bacterium. GTDB lineage: Bacteria > Bacillota_I > Bacilli_A > RFN20 > CAG-826 > CAJOOD01. The sequence goes on along the minus strand of CAJOOD010000086.1, from coordinate 6,236 downwards.
TATTTCATCTATCAAGAAATTCAAAATAATAAAAAAGAACGTGAAAAAGAAAAATTAACCACGGTTAAAAAAGAAGAAAATAACGAAAATAAAGATGAATAAAATTATTATTTCTGAAGAATTAAATAATTTAAGATTAGATAAAGCATTGTCTTTATCTTTTTTAGATTATTCTCGTAGCCACCTCACTAATTTAATCGATAATGATTTGGTTTTAGTTAACGGAAAAGTCGAAAAACCATCTTATAAAGTTAAGATTGGCGATGAAATAATTATCAAAGAATTAGATAAAAAAGAAGAGATTAATATCAAAGAAGAAGATATCAAATTAGATATCGTTTATGAAGATGAAGATATAATCGTTATTAATAAAAAACAAGGTATGGTCGTTCATCCAGCGGTGGGTCATCATGAAGGAACTTTAGTTAATGCTTTGCTTCATCATTGCAACCATTTAAGTGGGATTAACGGGGATATTCGTCCTGGAATAGTCCATCGAATCGATAAAGATACATCAGGATTAATCGTCGTGGCGAAGAATGATATCGCTCATGAATTTCTCGCTAATCAATTAAAAGATCACACCATGAATCGAGAATATATCGCCTTAGTTAAAGGTATTATTCAAGAAAATGAAGGCAAGATTGATCTACCAATTGCTAGAAGTAAACAAAATAGGCAAAAAATGGCGGTCGACCCAGTTAATGGTAAGAAGGCTATTACATATTTTTCAGTTATGAATAGATATTATGATTATACATTAATTAAATGCCGCCTATTAACTGGAAGAACCCATCAGATTAGAGTCCATATGTCATATATCGGACATCCTATTGAGGGCGATAAAATATATTCAAAAAAGAAAAATAGATTATATGATGAAGGGCAATTATTACATGCTTATAAATTAAATCTTATTCATCCTAAAACTAAAAAAGAGATGTCATTTACCTGTGAAATACCCACCTATTTTAACGAAATCCTTGCAAAACTAGGCTAATTTATCAAAATTTGCAAAATTTAATTTCACTAATTTCTTTAATTCATCCATCCCAAATTTATCGATAAATTTTTTAGCGAATTCATCGACATTTTTAGAAGCCCCAAATGGGAAAGAGGTATGATATTTTTCATCCAATTTCTTTTTATATATCAATAAAGAATATCGAGCGATATTAGAAGCTAAAGCCACCGAGGGGAAATATGATTCTCCTTTATTTTTAAATGTAATACCTCTTAATATTTCCTCTTCAAAAGTTAGATAGCGATAATATGTATCCTCTTTAACAAATTCATCGATAAATATATTTTTCACATCTTGATATTTATGATGAAGATTATTTAAAGCCTTATTATGCATTTTAGCTTTCATGGAATTAATATTCTCGCCTTTATTAATTAATTCATTATATAAAGCATTATCTAATGTTAATTTAGAATAGGTAAATTCCTTAACTAATGTTGGTCCTATTTTTAAAATATATTCATCATTTAATTTCTTTGAATCGGATACTCCTAATTCTTTTAATCTGGTGATATCTTCTTTTTTAACATATGCAGCGACCACAATTAGAGGTAAAAAGAAATCTCCAACGCCAACTTCATCGCTACCGATTTGATCATCTAAATTGACCCATTCCTTGGGGATAAATGATTCTTTTTTAATTATTTTTTCGGCGTCGACATCGATTTCTTTTGCTAGTTCGATTTCCTTATCTCCTAAGAAGGTGACTTTATACCCCTTTTTGGATTGATAGATGGTAATAATATTATCAAAATATTTAGCAAAAAAGATGATATATTCGCCCTTGTTATCTTCTTGATAATCTTGATATTTATTTATTATTTCTTGTACTTGCTCGCTGTTTATTTTTAAAGAAACCATATAAGTATAATAATATTTAAAATGAGTTTTTTAAACTCAAATAATTTAAATATTTTCTATTCTTGCTATAATAATAAGGCTATGCAAAATATCGAAGAAATTTTTCAATTTAATCTCATTCAAGAAACATTATCCACCTTTGCTAGAACTTCTAGAGGGAAAAATATGGCTTTAAATCTCAAGCCATATGAATTTAAAGATGAATTAATATATGAATTAGAATCTTTAAAAGAAATGTTATTCACCATTCAAAGAAATGGTTTATTTCCTATTTCTTTTTCCGAAGACGCCATACCTTTAATCGCTTTAGGTAAAAAAGGTGGAATATTATCAATTAGAGATCTAGATATGATTGCAGAAGATGTTTTAACATCTTTCGCGGTCATTAAATATATCAATAAAATTGATGATTCATGTATTAATTTAAAAGAAAAAGGGAAGGAATTTAATGATTTATCATCTTTAGAAAAGGAAATACATCGCTGTATCACTAAATCGCAAACTATCGATGATAAAGCCTCACCGACTTTATTTGAAATAAGAAAAAAGATTGCAAAATTAGAAAAAGAATTAAATTCTACAGTCATAAATATCGCATCTAGATATAAAGAATTCCTCTCTGATGAATCAGTGACTTTAAGAGATGGACACTATGTAATTCCTGTTAAAACCTCTTATAAGAGTAAAGTTAGGGGTATTATTCATGATGTATCGGATTCAGGATTTACGACTTTTATTGAGCCAAGTGATATCGTGGAATTAAATAATGACTTAGTTTCTTTACATTTTGAAGAACAAGATGAAATAAGAAAGATATTAAAATCTTTAACTAATCTATGTGTCTTACAAGAAATAGAAATATTAAAAAATAATGATTTAATCGCTTATTTTGATTTTTTAATGGCTAAATCATTATACGCCGGAGAAATAGACGCCAATATCGCTACATTAAGTGAAGATAATGAATTATATCTAAGAAGCGCTAGACATCCATTAATTCCTCGCGATAAAGTCGTGGCTAATTCATTTAGCTTTAATAAAGAAAAAAGATTAGTAATTATCTCTGGTCCTAATGCTGGAGGTAAGACGGTGGCTTTAAAAACGGTCGGATTATTATGCTATATGCACAAATGCGCTCTCGCGGTCTCTGCTTTAGAAGCTAAAATCCCATTCTTTAATAACATATTTGTCGATATCGGTGATAATCAATCCATATCGGATAATTTATCAACTTTCTCCGCGCATATATCTCATATTGGAGAAATAACTAGACGAGTTAAATCTAAAGATTTAGTTCTAATCGATGAATTAGGTACCGGTACTGATCCTAGCGAGGGAGAAGCTTTAGCTATCGCTGTGATTAAAAAATTAGTATCAGTCAATTGTATCGCTTTAATATCATCCCATTTTTCTAGATTAAAAGAATACGCTTTTACATCGAAAAATATCGATAATGCTTCGATGCTATTTGATGAAGATAATCTCACACCGACTTATATTTATAAGCAAGGTGTACCAGGACAATCCTATGCTTTAGAAGTCGCAGATAAATATGGTTTAGCTAAGGATATCATTAATGAAGCTAAAGAATATCTCACTAAGATAAAAGAAAGCGATGTTAATGAATTGATGAATGAATTACATAAAGCCGCGCTTAATAATGAATTACGAGCGAAGCAAATCCAAGAAGAGAAAGCTAAATTAGAAAAAGAAAGAAAAATCTTTGAAGCGGATAAGAATTTATTAAAAGAAAAAAGAGAAAAATTATTAGAATCCGTAGAAAATGAAAAAGAAGAAATAATCAATTCCGCGAAAGAGGAAGTTGATGAAATATTAAAAAAATTAAATAATCCTAATCTTAAAGCCCACGAAGTCATCAAATTGAAGAAAGAATTAGATGATTTATCTAAGGCACCAGAAAATATTCATTATAATGAAAAAGTGGAAGTGGGATGCTATGTCTCTATTCCTTCGCTAAATATCAACGGTAAAGTGATGAAGATTAACGGCAATAAAGCCTATATCAATTCTGATTCTGGCATGTCTTTTCAAGTGGAAATCGCTAAATTACATATCATCGATGAACCAGCGATAAAAAAGACTTTTAAAAGAAATGTTGATCAAGCTATCACCTCTAATGTTGGACTAGAATGTAATGTTATCGGTCTACATGTTGATGAAGCGATGATTAAGGTGGAAAAATATCTCGACCAGTGTCAATTAAAAGGCCATAAACAAGTACGATTAATCCATGGATTTGGCTCTGGAGCTTTAAAAAACGCGATAAGAGAATATTTAAAGAAATGTAGTTTCATCGAATCATATCGAAGCGGTAATGAATATGAAGGTGGCGGGGGAGCCACGGTGGTCTATTTAAAATAAAATGAAAGAAAGAATTGCTTCATGTATCGATAATTTAAAACACCTTCCAGGTGTCTATTTGATGCACGATATCAACGATAAAATCATCTATGTTGGTAAGGCTAAAGACTTATATAAAAGAGTGAGCCAATATTTTTTAAGACCACAGGTGGGTAAAGTGATGAAAATGGTGGAGGAAGCTGAATATTTTGAAACCATTATCACCAATAATGAAAAAGAAGCTCTCATCTTAGAGATGAATCTCATCCAAACCCATTATCCTAAATTTAATATCTTATTAATGGATGATAAACATTATCCCTATATCGCTTTGAAGAAGGGTAGCAATCCCTATTTAGTAATTAAAAGAAATAATAAAGATAATAAATATACTTATTTTGGTCCATTTCCTAATTCCACCGCGGCGTATGAGATGGTGGATTTATTAAATAAATTATTCCCCATTAGAAAATGTAATGTCTTACCTAAGACTCCTTGTCTATATTATCATCTAGGTCAATGCTTAGGTCCTTGCATCAATAAAATAGATGAAAAAGAATATGAAAAAATCATTATCGATATTAAAAATTTCCTATCTGGAGATAATAAAGATAAATATAAAGAAATAGAAGATAAGATGATTAAGGCTAGCGAGGAAGAAAAATATGAATTAGCCCAATCATATAAAAATATCTTAGATGCGATTAATCATATCAATATCAAACAAAGTGTGGAATTAAAAGATAAGATTGACCGCGATGTTTTCGCCTATAGCGTCAGAGAAAATTATTTCTCTTTAGCGGTCCTATTATATCGTAAGGGAGTCTTATTAGGTAATGAATCCTATGTCGTAGAATTATTTGGTGAACCCCAAGAATTCATGATGGATTTAATATTACAGTTTTATGAAAAACATAATCTACCCAAAGAAATTATTATAAATAATAAGGATATAATAGATGGGTTAACTGGCTTATTAGATTGTGACCTAGTTATGGCGGCTCGCGGGAAGATATACGAATTAGTGGAGAAGGCTAAATTAAACGCGGATAACGCTCTTGATGAATATTTCATCTCCGCGAGATTAAATGATGATAATATCGCTTTATTAGAGGAATTAGGTCATCTATTAAATATTAATACTCCATATCATATTGAATTATTTGATAATTCTCATATTCAAGGCTCTTCTCCAGTGGGTGCGATGGTGGCCTTTATTAACGGAGAACCCGCGAAGAAATTATATCGAAAATTTAAAATAGAACATGAAGAAGCTCGAGATGATTTAGCTTCTATGTTAGAAGTTACTTCTCGCCATTATACGAGATTAAAAGAAAATAAGGCTAAATTACCAGATCTCATCTTTGTCGATGGGGGCCTAAATCAAACCAAAGCGGTCTATAATGTCATATCCGCATTAGATTTACCGATTAATGTCTTTGGTCTATATAAGAATGATAAACATCAAACCGATGGTATTATTGATATTAACGGTAATACCTATCCAATTAATAATAAGAAATTATTCTTCTTATTAACAAGGATGCAAGATGAAGTGCATAGATTCGCGATTACTTATCATAGAAGCAAGAGAAATAAGATGATGTCTAAGTCTATATTAGATGATATAAACGGACTAGGCATTAAAAGAAAAGAGATTATTCTTAAAGCTTATCCTGATATCAATATCTTAAAGCAAGTATCCATAGAGGAACTCTCCCAACTAGTGCCATTAGATGTCGCTAAAAGGATAAAAGAGAAACTAAATTCATAATTTTATAAAATAAAACTTGATTATTATCGCTTTTTTTGTAATATTAATTAAGCATGCCCTCATAGCTCAGTTGGATAGAGCAACTGCCTTCTAAGCAGTAGGTCAGGCGTTCGAGTCGCCTTGAGGGTACCATAACCGTTTACATACTTTGATAAAAAGTAAAATATGCGGAAAACCGTAAAAATGAGCTCAAGAAGCTCATTTTTTGTGCGTGTG
>CAJOOD010000085.1 GCA_905236085.1 uncultured Bacilli bacterium | reverse complement strand
TTGGCTGGGGTGGGTGGGATCGAACCACCGAGATGACAGAGTCAAAGTCTGTTGCCTTACCTCTTGGCTACACCCCAAGAAGTTTTTTGGTGGAGGGGGGCAGATTCGAACTGCCGAACCCGAAGGAGCTGATTTACAGTCAGCCGCGTTTAGCCTCTTCGCTACCCCTCCATTTTTGGGATTTCGCGTATCTTTACTGGTGGATGCTGAGGGGCTCGAACCCCCGACCTCCGCCGTGTAAAGGCGATGCTCTCCCAACTGAGCTAAGCATCCTGTTGGGTACGCAATGCGCTTAATTAATATAGCATTATGATAATTCTAAGTCAATTTATTTTTTAACCTTTTATTTTCGAGATTAAAACTTGAAAATAATTAAACCTTTAATTTCATTAAAAATTATGCAGAAGTGGCTTATTTTAAATATTAATAGCCTTTTTTACCAAGCAAATGGAACATATTCTTTTTGTAAATTTCCACACCTGGTTGGTTAAATGGATTGATTCCTAATAGATAGGCAGACATAGCGCAAGCTCTCATGAAGAAATAATACATATGGCCTAAATTATGTTCATCCATTTTGTCTAATTCAATGACACCACATGGAACGCCTCCATCGACATGAGCTTTCAAAGTTCCTTCAAAGGCTTTTTCATTTACAAAAGCAAGATTTTTACCTTCTAAATAATTTAATCCATCTAAATCATCGTCATCGTGAGGAACAGTGGTATCAAGATTAGGATTTTTGACTCTAATGATAGTTTCAAATAATAATGGAGTACCATCTTGGACGAATTGTCCTAATGAATGTAAATCAGTAGTAAAACAGACTGAATTTGGTAATAAAGCTTTACGTTCCTTGCCTTCAGATTCGCCAAATAATTGTTTTAACCATTCACTGATTTGTACATATTGAAGTTCATATTGAACATATAATTCCACAGATTTGTGGTTATATTTATACATGTAATCGCGAGTTAAAGCATAACGATAACAAGCATTTTCTTTAATATTATCATTATTATATAATTCTCTAGCTTCTTGAGCGCCTTTTAAGAATTCTCTAACATCTAAACCCGCTGCGGCCATTGGGAATAAACCGACTGCTGTGAAAACAGAATATCTACCACCGACATCATCAGGCAATACATAAGTGGCATAGCCTTCTTTATCACATAGTGTCTTTAAGGCACCTCTATCTTTACTAGTGGTGGCGAATATAGCTTTTCTAGCGCCATCTTTACCGGCTTTAGATTCTAACAATTCTTTTAATAGTCTAAAAGCAATCGCGGTTTCAGTAGTGGTACCGGATTTAGAAATTACATTAATCGCGAATTTTTTATATTTTAAATAATCTAATACTTGTTTGGTGTAATTTGGAGAAAAAGTGTTGCCGAAGAAAATGATTTCCAATTTGTCATCAGGATATAATCCTTTTAAGGCTTCAATAGCCGATCTCGCACCTAGATATGAGCCGCCGATTCCGCATACGACAAGAACCTCAAAATTGTCTCTCACATATTGAGCATCTTTAATTATTCTTTCTAATTCTTCTTTATCGTAATTGACTGGATAATCAGCCCAACCTAAATAATCCGCACCAGCGCCATTTCTCTTGTTAATCATGTCATTGATACGTGTCACATCTTCTTGATAAGCCAAGAACTTGTTTTCATCTACACATTTGGATAAGTCTAGTTTTAACATATTATTTTTTATCTCCATTTCTTCTTAAAGAATCTTCAATCCATTCGGGTAATTTTTCACGCAAGGAATCAAATTCGCTGTCATCAGTTATTAAAGCTTTCCTTAAATTGACGTGGGAATTAAATTGCTGTTCAGGTGGTACCTTTTTATATGACGCTCTAAAAAATCCATCTCTTTCATCAATTGATAGGACTAGAACATTAATTTCATCACCTTTTTCCACAATTTTTTCTATATCACGAATATAAGTATCACTTAATTCTGATATATGAATCATTCCTTTCTCGTCATTTTCATCGCAAACGAAAGCGGCATAAGGTTTTACCTCAGATACTTTAACTTTAATTATTTCGCCGATTTCATGCATAACAAACACCTTATAAATTTTAACACATAATACTCAGACAGTATTATATTTTATTGATTATTTTTTTGGGGTATCTTTTTGAGCAAGTGTGGATTGCTTCTTTTCTATGGCGCTTTGTAAAGCGATTCTATCGATAATCATTTTTACAACGCTTTCTAAATCGCTATTTGCGGAATAGTCTGCACGACAAGTAAAGGAAGCTCTTCCTTCGTTATATAATTGTTTAACTTTTTCGCCATATTCTTTTTGATAAATAGCGATAGAATTGCCACCATTTTTCTTAACCAATGTCATGCAAGCGATATCAGTCATTCCATCACCCATATATATGATATTACTCATAGGAATTCTTAAAGTCTTGGTTTTGGAATTGACGCCTTGATCATCGTTAGCGTCAATCGCCCCTTTAGCAACACGGAAGAAAAATTGCGTTTTCTGAGTATAATTAATTGCCATCTTTGGCCAAACCGGTTCGCCTTCTTCGTTGTAGTAATATTCACATCCATAAATCGCTGTGAATTCATTAACAATAGAGGAACCTTCAACTATCTCCTTAGTTCCAGAAGAAATTAAGTAGTGTTCTACTTTAATCCCTCTTGATTCCGCGTATTCATTTATACGTTTAAACCATGTGGAAACACCTGGATAGAATTTAATATCTTTACCACATGATTTAAGATATTCTTTTGTTAATTTAATGCCTCTTTTCTTTGCTTCCACAATCATCATATACATATAAGATAAGATTCTCTCTACACCGGTGGATTCAGAAAATTCAGTAGTCTTGCCCCAAAATTCTTCCGCGCTCATATCAAGAGAGGGAATAAAAGAATAATTTTGCATATCGGTTGTTGATAAAGTTTTATCAAAATCGTAAAGAATTGCCATGATATTTTTGCTCATATTTTTAACCTCAATAAATATATTATCATATTGATAATATCTAGTCAAATATAGTAAAATACTAATAATGAACGGATTTGTTATTGCTCTTATCATTATCTCTTCAATAGCCTTCTTGTACGTGTTTGGCTTCGCTATGAATATAGGATTCATCGCGGTTTTCTTGAGAAAATTAGATCTGCATAAGAAAGCCTTAACCATTGTCTTATCTCAGAAATATGATGCAGAAGCAGAAATCATTTCTTTATTTAACAAAAATAATATTAAATTGAGCAAAGAAAATGTAGACATCTTTAATAAGATAGATATTCATAACTTTTCTGAATTAGACTCACTAGAATGTCTAAGAGATAGAACATCTTTATCTTATCTAAGACAGGAATTATTAAGTGCGGTTAAAAATAAAGAAAATTTCTTGAAGAATGAACAATTCCAAAGGCAAGTTTCTATTATAAATAACTGCGATGAACAATTTAGATTTCTAGCAGCCTCATATAACGCTGATGTAATCGGCTATAATTATTGGATAAGATTTAAACCTTATAAATATTTTTTCCTCTTAAATAGAGTGGAATTAAAAAATATTATTTCCTAAAAAACATGGAGAAAGTTGGATTATTTTATGAAATTTGAAGAATTTCAATTGAGAGTGCCTCAATTAAAGAAGGTCGAAAAAAAGTTAAATGGCTTTATTGATAATTTAAGTAAAGCCCAAAGCGCAAGCGAGGCATTAAACGTTATCAAAAAATTTAATAAATATAGTGATAATTTGTTTTCTGATGCCACTGTTGTATCTATTAATTATTCATTGGATACCAAAAATTTAGTCTATGCTAAAGCTCAAGATATAATGGATGAAATATCTCCATATATTTCTAATTTGTATGATAAATGGAACAAGATTATTTCTAAATTGCCATATAGAGATGAATTAGAAAAGAAATTAGGACATTATTACTTCCAGATGATTGATAATCAATTAAGAACATTTGATGAAAAAATAATTCCAGAATTAGTGGAAGAAAACAAATTGATATCCCAATACGATAAAATCCTTGGCAGCGCACAAATAGAATTCAATGGTGAAACATTAAATCTTTCACAAATCGGAAAATATACCACAGACAGTAATAGAGAAGTCCGAAGAGCGGCCTATATTGCTTTAGATAATTGGATGGGTGAACATGAAGAAGAAATAGGTAATATCTATGATAGATTAGTCCATCTAAGAGATACCATCGCTAAAAAATTAGGCTTTAAAAATTTTATCGAATTAAGTTATTTACGATTAGGAAGATGCGATTATAACGCTCAAGATGTCGCTTTATATCGTGAACAAATTGCTCGCGAAGTCGTTCCTATTTGTCAAAAATTATATAAAAGACAAGCTAAACGCTTAAATATGAAGCAATCAAAGATGGCAACATATGACTACAATATTTCTTTCTTAACCGGTAATCCAAAACCCGCTGGCGATCATGATTATCTCGTTTTAAAAGCTAAAGAAATGTATGAAGATATGTCGAAAGAATCTAATGAATTTATTAATTTCATGTTAGACAATCACCTCATGGATTTAAAAGCTAGAGATGGTAAAGCTCCAGGCGGATATGAAACATATATGGCTAAATATGGTTCTCCATTTATATTTGCTAATTTTAATGGTACCGCGGATGATGTGGCCACTTTAACTCATGAAGTAGGGCATGCCTTCCAAGCCTATTTGTCTAGAAATATTAAAATACCAGAATATAGAAACCCAACATTAGAGGCTTGCGAAATTCATTCGATGTCCATGGAATTCTTCGCCCATAAATATATGGAATCATTCTTCAAGGAAGACATGAATAAATATCTATATTCTCATATCGAAGGAGCAATTGAATTCTTACCTTATGGTATCAGCATTGATGAATTCCAACACTGGGTATATGAAAATCCTAACGCCACTCATATGGAAAGATGTGCTAAATTCAAAGAAATTGAATCAAGATATACACCACATAAGAATTATATCGATGCTCCAACATTTGGACATGGAGCATATTGGATTAGACAAGCCCATGTATTTAGCACACCATTCTATTATATCGATTATACGATTGCCCAAGTTTGTGCATTCCAATTCCTTGGTGAAATGAACAAAAATAGAGAAAAAGCATGGCAAAAGTACGTTAAATTATGTAAATTCGGTGGACAATTGCCTCTTGTTGGATTATTAAAAAAGAACCATTTAAGAAATCCAATGGAAGAAGGGAATGTAAAAAAAGCCATCGCACCCGCTGTTAAGATATTAAATTCTATTGATGATTCAAAACTATAAGAAAAAGAGATGCCAAACGGCATCTCTTATTATTTCATTTTCATTCTTACATATCGAGATAGAAGGCTACACCATCACACGCAAATGCTAAGACAGCAAAACTTCCACCAAGATAAGGTCCTGCTAATTGAGTAACCACCATACCATCGATTTTTGGATTTAATGTTACATAGAAGATTCTGGTAAGATAAATTAGCACAGCACCCGCTAATAGACAAATCGCGGCAACTAATAAAGCGATTAATTCAGTCTTTCCTTGAGGATTAACAAATGGTAAAGCAAGAACTAAAAGAATTAGTGCACCGACAAGTACTAACATGTATCCGACAAATACTGGCCAAATACCATTTTCAAATCCATGAGTGGCACCTGTTATATTCCAAAATCTGTCTTTAGTTGCTAATACTTGGAAGTGTTCAAGACCTGGAACAAACATCATCAAGACTGCTAAGACTGCTAGCCCGAATCCGATCCACATGAACACCTTAGAGCTCACATTATCTTTGAATTTAGACATAATTACCTCCTTCTGAGATATACTTTTTTATTTTAAATGGTTTAAATGTTATTTCAATACTTTTTTAAAGTATAAGTGAGTAATAAGCAAAACATAATATTTAGAAATATTGTTTGAAAATAAAAAATCTCCAGCAAATCAAACATTTTTTGGAGAAATTTCATTCATTCTGGTGCAGGAAATGGGACTTGAACCCACACGATTTGCATCATACGCCCCTCAAACGTACGCGTCTACCAGTTCCGCCATTCCTGCGTGCTTGTTTATTCTATAAAAATAGAAATGAAAATACAAGATATTTATTCTTCGGTTTTACTATCTTTTTTTGGAGCTTTATAAAGAATATATTTTCTAGTGAAATAATTAAAAATCAATCCAACGATAGTTTTAATGCAGAAACTAACAAAATAGGCCCAGAAGATACCTTGCGCTAAGAAAGACCAGCCATAATTACTAATTAGCGACATAACAGACATATCGACAATATTATAGCCAAAAGCATTTTCACAAACTAAATTGCATAAGACCATAGATCCGATGGATAACAGCATCGCTCCAGCGGAAAGCAAGACAAATAAGGCGATAAATTTCTTGGATTTGGTTTGCACCGATTTATCAACGTTTTGATAAACCCAATATGTAGAAATTAAATAATTAACGATAACTCCACCTATAAAACCTACTGCAGTGCTAATAATGGTTAATAAAGTAGGGGAAATATTTGTTTTTGAAAATATTAAAACCACTAATTGGCAGAGCAAATAATCAGTTAAAGCAGCCACCACCCCGCAAATTAAAAAGCGCAGCAATTCCAACCATTTATTTTTCTTTTTATCAATAGACATAAATTAAATACCTAAAAATGGACCAATGACAAATGACCAAATCAAGAAATAAGTTAATAAACTGGTGACATCAACAAGAGTAGTAACTAATGGTTCAGCCATAACAGCGGGATCTTTCTTAATCTTGGTGGAGAACCAACACAAGATGACACCAAAAGTTTTAGAAAGAATAATTGACACCGCTAAAGTGACAGAAACTAAAAGAGCCACTAATAAATGCAATACAGTATCATTACTTACATTAAGGCTTGGATAATCTGATAAGCGACATTGGACAATGCCGGTTGACATCTCTAACATCAACCAACCAAAAGCAAATATTGATACCACTAAAGCAACGGTACAAGCCACTCTAAATTCTTTCCATATGACTTTCTTCCAATCTCCTCTATGGAATTCATCTAGACCAATAGAACGAATCATTAAACCAGTGGTTTGGCCACCAGAATTACCAGCGGAGTCCGTAATCAATGGGGTGAAGACTGATAGAATTGCAAATTTATTAATCTCACCTTGGAAATTAGAAAGGATGAGAGAAGAGAATACCTGCAAGATCATCAAAGCAATAATCCAAGGAGCACACTTTAAAACAAGTTTTAAAACAGGTGTTTCTAGATATGGATCTTCAATGTTACTAACATTGGATAAATTAGCGATATCTTCCGCGGCTTCTTGTGACATGACATCAACGACATCATCAACGGTAATAATACCGCATATCTTACCAGTAGCGTTAACTACCGCCATAACATTAAGGTCGTAACGTTTAAATAAATGAGCGACTTCTTCTTGGTCGGTATTGACACTAACGGTAACAAAGTCAATATCCATTATTTCTGATAATATTTGTTCTTTTTTAGCAAAAACTAAATCATCTAAGTTAACAGTGCCGACTAGATTACGGGAATTATCTCTAACGAAAATGGTTAAAATGGTTTCAGCATCTCGACCATTTTCTCTAATTTTTTCAATAGTAGATTCTACTGTTTCGTTCTTATTAAAAGAAAGATATTCGGTAGTCATAATACTACCAGCGGTATTTTCTTTATAATTTAATAATTGATTTACATCCGCTCGAAGTTGTGGATCTGCGGCTTTTAAAACTCTAGATACTAGATTAGCAGGCATATCTTCTAGATAGTCAGCAATATCGTCTGCGTAAGAGTTCTTAACTAGTTCAATTAATTGCTTATCGCCAAAGGCGGCAATCAAGTTTTCTTGTTGAGCATCGGTTAATTCGACGAATAATTCCGCAGTATAATCACTGGAGACCACTCTAAATACGAATAAAAGATCAGCGATATTCTCCACATTATCTAATGCTTCAGCAATATCGATGATGGGGTATTCCTCAAATAATTGTCTTAATTTTTGGACTTTTCTTTGGGAAATACATTCCAATATCTCTTTTTCTAATTCAACAATTTCTTCTTCGTTTTCCATGGACTACCTTATAATAACTCAATAACAAATTGAAATAAAACTTTTTTTGTTAAACAAAATAATGATATATTATAATCGCTGAGAGGAAATTGCAAAATGAAAGAAATTTTAGTCGAAACAAGTGCAAGACACGTACATGTAACACAAGAAACATTAGAAAAATTATTTGGTGAAGGAGCAGAACTAACAGTTAAAAAGATGTTAAGCCAACCTGGGCAATTCGCTTCTGAACAAAAAGTTATCGTTAGAGGCCCAAAAGGTGAACTCAAATGTTCTATTTTAGGTCCTGTTAGAAAAGCTGACCAAGTTGAATTATCATTTACTGACGCAAGAGCGGTAGGTGTTGTGGCTCCTGTAAGAGAATCTGGTGACACCGCTGGTACACCAGGCTGCACTCTTATCAATCCAGAAAATGGCAATGAAGTAGAAATTAAAGAAGGTGTTATCATTGCTAAACGTCATATTCATATGACACCTGCTGATGCTGAAGAATTTGGCGTTACCAATGGCGAAATTGTCAAAGTTGCCGTAGGTGGAAACGGAAGAAAATTAATCTTCGATGATGTAGTGATTAGAGTATCAGACAAATTTGCTTTGGCTATGCATATCGATACCGATGAATGTAACGCTGCATGCGCCGCTGGTGTTATCTACGGAACATTAGTTAAATAATTATTTATGTCTACATTGACCTACAAACCACAAAATGTTTGCTCCAAACAATTTGATATAGAATACGAAGATGGAATTATTAAATCTGTCCGTATAATCGGTGGCTGTCCAGGAAACACTGTTGGTGTATCTAGATTACTCGAAGGAATGAAAATAGAAGATGCTATTAAGATTCTAGAAGGCATTCCATGCCGTGGTTCTAGAACTGGAACGACATCTTGTCCAGATCAGATTGCAAAAGCTTTAAAAACTATTTAGAATATACATATTCATCAAGAACCGCATTCAAGGGATGCAAAAATGCGGTAGCAACTCTTGCACAACAAGTAAGTGCTCTCCCTAGCAGAGAAATCTGAACGATGAAAGGTAGCCAAGAATCGCCTCCTTTTATCGGGAGGCTTTAATTTATTAAAGGAGTATATCATGAAAAGAGAAAAAATATTATTTACTTCTGAATCAGTCAGTGAAGGTCATCCTGATAAGGTTTGTGATCAAATCGCGGACTCAATTTTAGATGAGGCTCTTTTGGGCGATAAAGATTCACGTGTCGCTTGTGAAGTGATGGCTACTGGCAATACTGTTATTATTGCAGGAGAAATTACCACAAAAACCCATATCGATTATGAAAAAATTGTTAAAGAAGCATTAAAAAATATTGGTTATGATAGAGAGGAATTAGGCACTGATTATCATACAGTTAAAGTTGTTAATCTAGTCAAACATCAATCTCCTGATATCTCTATGGGTGTTAGTCAAACAAAACCGGAAGAACAAGGCGCGGGAGATCAAGGAATCATGTTTGGCTACGCTACAAATGAGACCGAAGGATATATGCCTTTAGCCATCTCTATTGCTCATAAACTGGTCAGAACCGCCACTATTTTACGAAAAGAGGGGAAATTTAAAGGTTCTAGACCTGATATGAAATCACAGGTAACCATTGATTATACCGATGCCGATAATCTACGTGTCGATACCGTTTTGATGTCTTGCTCACATGATGAAGATGTTGATTTAGAAGAATTTAAAAAATATATCCATGAAGAAATCATGGTAAAGGTTATATCCTCATTTGGATTAAATACCGATTTTAAATATTACATTAATCCAACTGGTAGATTTGTCATAGGTGGACCAGAAGGTGATACTGGTTTAACTGGTCGTAAAATCATCGTGGATACCTATGGTGGAAGCGCTGAGCATGGTGGAGGTGCCTTCTCAGGAAAAGATCCGTCCAAAGTTGATAGAAGCGCGGCTTATTATGCGAGATATATCGCTAAAAATTTAGTCGCTGCCGGTGTTGCTGATAGATTAGAAATTCAAATATCTTATGGCATTGGTATAGCTAAGCCATTAAGCATCGCTGTTAAGACTTATCATACTGCTCATTATCCAGATAACGAAATCTTAGAAATAATTAATGATGTATTTGATCTTAGACCAGGAATGATAATTAAAAATTTCTCTTTGAAAAATCCAACATTTAAATATGCTGATACGGCAAATTATGGTCACCTTGGTAGGCCAGATTTAAATCTCCCTTGGGAAAAATTGGATAAAGTTGAAGAAATCAAAAAGCATTTATAAAAAAGTGAAACAAATTTTAATAAGTAT
>CAJOOD010000084.1 GCA_905236085.1 uncultured Bacilli bacterium | reverse complement strand
TCTCTTTCGCGGTTAATGGGCAACTTGAAACAGTTGATGAAGAAAATTTCTTAAAAGCATTTGAAAATTATATGCTCGATGATGAGAGCGATGAATAATTCCAGGTGACTGGAATTTTTATTTACATCTCTTTTATTGATTTAATATTGATAAAATCTATTCCAATCTCTTGGAATTTTTCTTTTAAATACGCAAATGTTATATCATCATTTTGTAGAGTTATTTCTGTTAAAAACTGCTCAATTCCTACTCTTTTTTGATAAAACAGAGTTGGATTTGCAATTTGATATTGTATTTCTGCTTTCTTTTTATTATTTAATCTAATAACGGTTTTGATAATGCCTAAATCAAATCTAGCCACTCTTCGATAAACAAAAGGCCAAAACCAATACCAACCCTTATAGTAGGTGCCATGATATTGTTCCATTCTTTCCACGATTATGCATTGTTTGTCTTTGACATGATAAATACAGGTAAGGAAGAATATAATAATTCCTAAACCTAGAGCAATAGATATCGCGATTAATAATACCTTAAGTAAATTATCCATGAAAAAATATTACAACTTTTTATACGAAAAGTTAATCCTAAGGATTATAATTGTTGCATGGATAGCAAAGTATTCTACGACTTCTTGATTAAAATACAGTCAATTTCTAAAATTGGCCTTATTTTTTCTAAGGATCCATATGCCATAACAAATTATAAAGAAATTAATGATTTGAGTACTAAGTTTTTAGAAGAATTTCAAGGAGTTAATCTAGAACGAAATAATTATTTTGCTAGAGATATCTATCCAACCCCTAATGTATCGGTGAGAACTGTTATTTTAAATGAAGATAAAACTAAAATCTTACTGGTAAAAGAGGCTAATGATCAAACATATTCTTTACCAGGAGGATGGTGTGATTTATATGACTCTCCATCACAGGCTGCAAAGAATGAATGTAGACAAGAAGCTGGAGGGGAAGTGGAAATAATTAGGTTAGTAGGAATATTAAATAGAACTCCGTTTAAGAATTCTACATCTGTTCCAGAATATGTAATCGTCTTCTTAGGTGAATTAAAAGGAGAATTACATGAACATGAATATGAAACCGATGAGGTTACCTATTTTGACATAGAGGCTCTTCCAGAAGCGATGCATAAGGTAAGTAGAGAAGAAACATATCGTATCGCTATCGCGGCTAGAGATAATAAAACTATTTTTGATTAACGCTTAGACCAATATCTTTGATATAATATTAAGCCAAAGGAGGATAAAGATGACACCGCTACAAATAATATTCATAGTTGCCGCCGTATTAGTGGTTTTATTAGTGGTTTTTATTATTCTTTATCGTCCACTAAAATCTCACTATACCAAAAAGAATTTCAAAGACATGTATGGTAAAAAGATTTATAAACTTGCCCAATATCATGATTTTTACTTAATCAATGAATTCTTATTCGCTTATGAAGATAATAGAGCCACAACTATTGATCACATTCTTTTTGGTGATAAATACATTTATCTCATTAAGGACTGCTATTATGATGGCTCTTTAACTGGAAAATTAGATGATGATAATTCTTTAATTAAAACCACACCTAAAGGTAAGGTTTCTTATGTTGAGAATCCTAATAATGAATTGAAGAAAAATCTTGATAGATTAACTCGTGTTTTAAACATGAAATCTGAATTATTCATCTGTATTACTCTTGTTAATCCAGAATGTATTGTAGAAGTTTCACAAAATTCTAAACAATTCTATCTAGTGCAGTGTAATAAAGCTGATAGATTAGTTACCGCGATTGAAACTCGTGCTGTTAGTCCAATAGATGAAGAACAATTGCATAAATTTGTTCAAGACCTAGCTAGATACAATAAGAAAGGGAAGAGGATAGCTCGTGCTAAAAACAATTCTTAAGGATTCTTCTAATAACTTCAAGCAGCATATTCTTCCATCAGTATTATTGACCTTTTTACCCATACTGATTATTTTCGGTTTGAGTTTTATTATTAAATTCTCTTTGGTGGGTTATTTGTTAATTATATTGCCTTTTATTATTTTGCCGATTCTATATGCCACTCAAGTTTCACACTACGGGTTTAGGCAGGACGTTAATGTCTCATTTAAATCATTTATGAGATATTATGGCTTATATTTTTCTAATAAATATCGTGGTAGTTATCGTTTTATATATTCGCTTGTAATTTCTTTAGTTGGTGCGGCTTTTGCAGCGTTTTTAATGTCATATGTCGCTCAAGGGATATGTGGTAGAATGTTTCCAAATTTCTCTGAAGCCTATAAAACTTTATATGACGCTATTTCTCATGGATCTAATATCGAATTAGAAAATGCTTTCTTAGCTTATCCCGCAGAGATTAATGCTTATATTGATTTAATTATTATTCCTTCTGCAACTGTCTTTGCTTTAGTGATGGTGTTATTAGTTTCTTATAATTCTTTATATTTATATTTCCGCATCAAGAATCCTAAACTTAATCCACAATATGCAAGATCTATATTTAGATTTGCTAAGAGTCAAATTAGAGGAAAATTAATTGGTTCTTATTGGGCTTTAAATTTTCCTTTATTTATCTTATTACTTGCGGGAATAATAACGGGATATTTTGTAAGTCTAAATTTTAACATCAATTATGTTGATAGAGGTGTTATAGCCTTTGCTTCTGGACTATTATTTTCTGGCCTATACTATCCGATGGTTTTATCTAATTTAGAAAGCACGTTTGCTTATTTTCAAAATACTTTTAATGAAGCACCGAAGTCTGTCGCTGATAAGATGCTTAAAAATTTACAAGATAGAATGAATGAGATGCAAAAATATCGCGATCAGTTAAATAGCAAATTAAAAGATGAAGACAATCAAGGTGATGATTCTTAGCCTGGATAAAAAATAAAAAACCTAGATAATATCTAGGAGTTTGGTATAATGGAGCAGGTGACGAGAATCGGACTCGCATAACTACCTTGGCAAGGTAGTGTTCTACCACTGAACTACACCTGCATTTGCATAACTCAGCGTGATTTATTATATCAAAAGAGATAAAACTTGCAAGAAGAAAATTAAAGAGGTTACAAAAATGGTTACAAACAAACAATTAGCAGATCTTATTTTCCCTGAAATTCATGAAACTATAGATGACTTAGAAAAGCGCTTCCCTCCTAGAAATTTACCAGATGGAGCAGAAGTTACAAGATTCGCCCCATCTCCAACCGGTTTCTTACATACTGGTTCTTTATTTACATCTATGATTTGTAAAAAATTAGCGAATCAATCTCAAGGTGTTTTCTATATTCGTTTAGAAGATACCGATACCAAAAGAGAGATTGAGGGATCTGGATTAAAATTGTTAGAGGAGATGAAACAATTTTCTATCGTTCCTGATGAAGGCTATCTTGGTGACCATGAAGAAGGGAATTATGGACCATATGTTCAATCCAAAAGAGCGGACATTTACAAGGTTTGCATAAAATATTTATTAGAACAAGGCAAAGCCTACCCATGTTTTGCTACTCAAGCGGAATTAGACGAATTAAGAGCAAACCAAGAAGCTAATAAGATTCTTCCAGGATATTATGGTCCTTACGCTATATATCGTGATTTAGAAAACGATGAAAGAATGGAAAAAATTAAATCTGGAACGCCTTATGTTATTCGTTTTAGAAGTGAAGGTAATCATAATAATAAGATTAAAGTTCATGATATGATTCGTGGAACTTTTGCTATCGCGGAAAATGATCAAGATATAGTCATATATAAATCTGATGGTTTACCAACTTATCATTTTGCTCATGCTTGCGACGATCATTTTATGAGAACCACTACAGTAATAAGAGGAGAAGAATGGATTTCATCTTTACCAATTCATGTGCAATTATTTGAAGCCTTAGGTTTTAAAGCTCCTCAATACGCCCATATTCCAGTCATCATGAAAGTTGATGAAAATGGGAATAGAAGAAAACTTTCTAAAAGAAAGGATGTTGAAGCAGCAGTTTCTTATTTCTTAGATGATGGCTATCCATCTGAAGCTATTATCATGTATTTGATGACTATCGCTAATTCTAATTTTGAAGAATGGATTTTCCAAAATAATTTCTCTCACATGGAAGATTTCAAACTCTCATTCGATAAATTCTCATTAGATGGCGCTTTATTTGATATTGTTAAATTACAATTCTTTGCTAAAGAAATATTATCTAGGAAGAATAAACAAGAGATGTATGATTTAGCATTAGAATTCGCTAGCAAACGCGATGAAAGATTCAAAGAATATTTATTAAAAAATCCAGAATATTTTAAAGAGATAATCAATATTGAAAGAGAAAGTGAAAATCCAAGAAAGGATTATTATAAGTTTGGCGGTATGCTAGATATTATTGGATTCTTCTATAACGATATTTACGATAATTCCATCGATACTTCTATCTTTAATCCTAATATCTCCCATGATGTTATTAAGAAATTATTAAATAGAATGAGAGATTTAGATACTTCTAAAGAAAAAAATGATTGGTTTGCGGATCTTAAAGCAATCGGTGTAGAAGAAGGATTTGCCGAATCTAATAAGATTTATAAAGCCAATAAAGAAGCCTATTTAGGTCATGTTGGTGATGTTGCAGAAGTGTTAAGAATAGCGCTAACTACTAGAAAGAATGCCCCTGACTTATATAGTGTTATGAAAATATTAGGCAATAAAGAAGTTAATCGCCGCATTGATAAAATAATTTCTTTATTGTAAAATCTTTTGGGTGAGTGGTCATCCAATGATGGCCCCATGGTCAAGCGGTCAAGACGAGACCCTCTCAAGGTCTAATCCCGAGTTCGACCCTCGGTGGGGTCACCATTATACCTATATGCCAACATTTATTGTTGGTTTTTTATTTGCGGTTAATATTCTTTATCTGGTTGAACTAATTTTATTATAATGATAGTGAAATTATGAAAAGCGATATCGTATATTTAGAATTTAAAAATTTTGATGAAATATATAATTGGTTTTTAAATAACGCTGATAAAGAAAAAGAATTATTTGTCAAAATATCAAGGCAAAAAGCGAATAAATGTATTGATATATTGAGTTATTATGATGCTGTTAATGCTGCATTATGCTTTGGCTGGATAGATTCTACTTTAAGAAATATTGATGGTATTTTAATTCAAAGATTTTCACCTAGAAAAGTAAAATCGCATTGGACGGAAACAAATATTAATCGCTGCATAGAATTAGATAAACAAGGCTTAATGAAAGAGCAAGGAAAGAAAGTTTGCCCATATTTTTCTAGATAAAGAATTAACTCAACTGTTGGTATGTATATTTTGGGTGCTCCTGCTTTATTCTTTAATATTGTTAATTATTAGTATTTTAACTTACCCAATAAATTAGTTGATACAGTCTATATAAATAACAATTTTGATGGAAAATAAAATAAATAGTCCTGATTTACGAACTTTTCGCTGATGGTATGACATGTAAAATAAAATATTAATAATAAAAACAATATATTGTTTATGAAATGATTTTTTGCTACATTTTTAATTATGATTAAAGCTTTGTTTTTTGATTTAGATGGAACGTTACTGCCAATTAGTGAAAAAGAATTCGCAGATAGATTCATTGAATTGCTATACAAGAAGATTAAATCATTAGATGTTAATCCTGATAAATTTATCGCTGGGATGCAACGAGGCCTTTTTGCTATGTTTAAAAATGATGGGCAATTAAGAAATGATGTCGTATTCTACCAAGCCTTTAATGAAAAATATCCTGATATAAGCATCGAAATGATTAATTCAATAATGAATGATTTCTATGAAAATGAATTTTATCAGTTAAATGATGTGGCTAAAGAAAATAAATATGCAAGAGAAATAATTGATACCGCGAGAAGTTTAGTTCAATATGTAATGCTAACAACAAATCCATTTTTTCCTATCACCGCTATTAGGAACAGGATGAAATTTATTGGGCTAAAAGAGGAAGACTTTGATTATATTACCACTTACGATAATTCTTATTATTGTAAACCTAATCCTTTATATTTTATTAAAATAATGGAAATGTATCATTTATCTCCAGAAGAAGTTTTAGTAATTGGCAATAATGAAAGAGAGGATTTCTATTGTGCTTCTAAAGCTGGTATTAGGTGTATATTAATAGGTAATAATATTGAAAAATATCCCGAATTAGCGGTGAAATATGAAAATTATGATTATCAAGATGTAGCAAATTTGTTGAGGAGAATGTGTAAATAATGAAAGCACTTTATGTTTATAATGCAACTTCTGGCAAAGGCAAAGTTGTAGCCAAAAAAGATTACATAATTAAAGAACTAAAGACAATCTACAAGCAAGTAGACGCTATTGGAAGTGAGTCCGAAGAGCATTTTAAAAAAATATGTAAAGATGCTTGCGGAAATTATGATGCTTTAATTTTCTCTGGTGGTGATGGTTCTTTCAATATGGTAGTAAATGCCATCGCGGATGAAAAAGATAGACCAGTTTTAGGCGTAATACCTACTGGAACTATAAATGATGCAGCGAAGAATTTTGGTATATCCGCGAATGTGAAAAAAGCGCTCAAGATAATAAAAAACCAGCGTATCAGAAAATTTGATATAGGCAAATTAAACGATATGTATTTTGTCTTCACTGTTGCAATTGGCGCATATGCAGACATTCCTATTATTACAACTAAGAAAGAAAAGAAAAAAATGGGAGCATTAGCCTATTATTTCAAAGCAGTACCCTCCATTTTTAAATTAAGAAAAGTTGAAGGTGATGCTATTATTGATGGTAAAGAAACTTATCATTATAAGACTCCATTTGTTTTGATTATGAATAGTTCTCATGTTGGTGGATTTAATATTAATCCAAAGAGTGATATATACGATGGAAAGATGGATCTCTTTCTAGCTAGACCAGGTATTTTTAATTCACTTTTGCACTTTTTATTCTTTAGAAAGAAAATTAAACATTTGCAAGGTTCAGAGATAGAAATAACCGTTAATTGCGACGATTATTGGGATGTCGACGGCGAAAAAGGGCCTAAAGGAAATGCCAAAATTAGCGTTTTACCATCTCATTTATCGGTTTTTTGCAAGAAATAACCAATTTTTAAAAAATAATAAGGTTTTGCAAGATTATTGTAGAAATTTATTTTTCGTTATATTAAGATATAAGAGATAGTAGGAGGATTTTATATGAAAAAAGCTATCGGAACGTTTGCTTTAATCTGTGGAATCGCAATAGTTGGATGGGCCGCGATGGTTGTAGTCGCTGGTTTAGTTGGTGGCGATTTTGCTGCTCACTTACAAGTATTTTTAAATGCTTATTCAACCGGCTTTGTGAGTTTTGCTGGTAAATCAGTCACAGTCGCCTTTAGTGCTACATGTTTAGCAGCTGTTTTATTGGTCTTATGGATTGTATTTGCCTGTGCCAAAAGAAAAGCAAGATATCTTGGATTCATTCCATTATTAATCCTTGGTGCATTCCCAATTGTTACATGTGGTTATGCATGGGGTCCAGTTTATGCTCCAGCAATTAAATCTGCTGATCTCACCCAAGTGATTATCGCCATTTCTACAATAGTCTTAGCGGGCTTAGCATTCTTAGCCTACTTATTACTATGGTTATTCGGCTTCATCAGAATTTGTAAGAGAGCTAAAGCTCCAATCGAAGAAGAACCAGAAGATTTATCTGCTGTTATTCCTGAACCAACTGAAGAAGGTCAATTTACCGAATCTCCAGAACCAGAGCCACTCCCAGTTTATGCCGAAAATGCTGAACCTGAAGAACCTCAAGAAGAAAAAGAACCAGAAGAAGAAAAAGTTGAAAGCGAAGCAGATGCTCTTGCTAGATCCTTACGTGATGCTATTAGAGAAATCGTCCGTGACGAACTTTCTAGAAACAATGGTCCACAAAATGTTGGCTCCAACAATACCATTACTGGCGCTACATTTGCTGCACCACTAGTTGTCCAATACTTCAATGGCGGTATTCAACCTGTTACTCCAGCACCAGAGCCAAAAGAAGAACCTAAAAAGGAAGAACCTGCTCCAGCTGAAGAACCAAAAGAAGAACCAGTCGTCGAAGAACCAGTCGTCGAAGAAGTCGTTGCTGAACCAGAGCCAGTCGTCGAAGAAGAACCAGTTGTTGAAGAACCAGCACCTGTCGAAGAACCTGCTCCAGTCGAAGAACCAGTTGTCGAAGAACCTGCTCCAGTCGAAGAACCAGTTCCAGAACCAGCTCCAGTAGGCGAAGAACCAGCACCAGCAGAC
>CAJOOD010000083.1 GCA_905236085.1 uncultured Bacilli bacterium | reverse complement strand
CATGATTCCATTAACCTTAGATCTTAAAGAATTTAAATTCGTCAAGAAGATTATCTGTGACGAAGCTGATAAAGTTATCGCTGAAAACGGTGTCAATATGAAATACCATGTCGGTACAATGATTGAAATTCCAAGGGCGGCCTTAATGTCTGGTGAAATCGCCAGCGAAGCTGAATTCTATTCCTTCGGTACCAACGACTTAACTCAAATGACATTTGGTTTCTCTAGAGATGACTCCTCTAAATTCTTAGGCTCTTATTACGCTAATAAGGTCTTAGAATCCGATCCATTCCAACATGTCGACCAAGAAGGTGTTGGTCAATTAATTAAGATGGCTGTTGAAAGAGGCCGTGCTACTAGACCAGAATTAATCTGTGGTGTCTGTGGTGAACATGGTGGCGATCCACTATCCATCGACTTCTTCCATAGAGTTGGCTTAAACTATGTCTCTTGCTCACCATTCCGTGTCCCAATTGCTCGTTTAGCCGCTGCTCAAGCCGCTATTAAGCATAACAAATAGTTGCCAAATCCAACTTTTTGAAAACTAGGCACAAGTTGCCTAGTTTTTGTTTGCTTTTATTAAAAATAGTTGGTTTTTGCAATAAAAAAGATCTCTTGGTCTATTGGTTAATTTCTTCTTCCTTTGTTTTAGGTATTAAAGGCAAGCATACAATAAAAGCGGCAATGCCAACTAGATTTAAACTTAATATAGAAAATATTATCAAGCAGATGTATGAACCTTTGCCATAATATTCTAAGCCTTGTAATTTAAGAGAATATTTAGCAAACCAAGCGGTAAGAATAGAAAATAAAGCAGTTAACAATACTGCGATAATCATGCCAGTAAAGATTCCTATTACCATATCATTTGTTAATCCAGTATCTTGCATTGTTTTTTGAATAACTTCTGGATCAGAAGCACCCATAACAAACATCGCTCCAAAGAATAGGAGGACTATTGCATTAATCCAAGCAAATATTTGAGTGATGATTAATAAAATTCTCGCGGCTTTCTTCATACAATATTAATTATAATCTTCTAACATTATTTTTTTAAACTTATTAATTGTTTCTTTCTCTACTCCACAATAGGAGATTAAATAATTTTCAGTCGCACTAGATAATTTACCATCGCCTGTTCCAAATTTTTCCATCATTAATCTAGGCAAAGGTCCCATAACTACCCAGAATATTTCTTCATTAACCATCTCTTCACCTACAAATTTATTATTAATGATATTAGCTCTCCATCTTCTATTCCAAACCGTAAAAGATGTTAATTCATAATCTTCAAATAAGTGTTCTTCGTTAACTCCTAATAGGGCGTTTAATATCCAAGCAATGGTGCCTGTTCTATCCGCTCCTCCGTTACAGTGAAAATAACAAGGCAGATGTGATTCATCGGCAAGAAAATTAAATATGTCCCTTATCATATATGGCATATCGTTGTGAGTATAATGTGTTCTTGGTCCTGGCCAAATAATATCTGGAAACATTTCTACATAGCAGCCAATACTTCGTTTTAAATATGGAGCGCTTTCATCCCATAAACATCTATCTTGTCCGCCACAATCTTTATATCTTAAATCTATTTCTGATTTCCATTTTAATTGTTGAGTAATGGTAAGATATCCTTCTCTTTCATATTGGCTTCTATTTTCGCCTAATTCCCACTCATTTAAGCGAGAACCACGGTAAATCAGGCCTCTTTTTACTCTTTTTCCATCTAAAGTGGGCCAACCGCCGATATCTCTAATGTTATTACAATTCTGTATATCTAAGAAATTTCCAGGAGTATCTTTTGTCTTAAACCAAGAAACATAAAACACTTTAGAAGCATTATAATTAGTAATCTTCCAATAATATTTTCTTCCCGCTTCAAAAGCAAAATGAGCCTCTAATATTTCTTCATAAACAATATAAGAAAAAGAATCACTAAAATCTTTATTTAACGAAAAGGTTACAAGAAAAGGTCTATTAGTGTCTTCGACACGCCAAACAAATTTAATATTTTGATAATCTAATTTTAATAAAGAATATTTCTTTAACAATTTAGCTTTGATGTCTAAAGATTTTGCGTCTAGGTACGCTCTTACGACTGGGGAACGCAAATCCACCGTTGGATGTTTATCGGGTGTAACGATAGTTTTTTCTTTTTTTAAATAATTTTCTTTTGGCATAGTGTTATCATTTTACACTATTTTTCTTAAAAGAAAATTACCAACGATTATAAACTTTTTCCGCAAAGCCAAGGAGATTTTCAATTTTATATGTTTTTCTGCCCGCTTTTATAGTTCCATTATAATAACCAAAGACTTGGTTTTGTTGTGAATTGATAATTAATATATTCGCTCCACCTTTACGATGAATAATAGGGGTAAATGTTAAATTAATAGCCCCGTCTTTAGAAACCATCTTCCATTTTTTTAAATACGCTTCTTTGCCTCTTTGGTTTAAAGGAATGATAAATTCTACATCATTTAATTTAAAAGCTTCATCATCTATAAAAAGCATATTTTCTGTAGCTTTAGAGGTATCGCCAAATCCATAACCCAAATTAAAGCCAATTCTATCATCATCTTTGATGGTATTAAGGCTGGCCCAGTACCAAGTGTTCTTATAGGTCCATACACCTCTGCCCCAATCTAAAACCCCAGAAGTATCCTTTTCTAAGAAGTTATATGATAAATTTCCCAGCGAAAATGACCCTTTTACTTCGAAATTGTTAATTTTTTGATTGTAATAAAAATGTCTCTTCTTAAAGAAAGGAGTTGCTATAACCATGCTTTGATCAAGAGATGGCTTGAGATATAAATCAAACTTCAATTCTTTATCTTTATCAAAGTTTTTATATGTTCCATAGATGTGTCTAGTGTTTTCATCGATGTGATCAAAATGAAAATCAACAACTTTATTAACATATTTAACATCGCCGGTTTTAGAAGATGATGGTAATTTGGTTTTTCCAAAAGAGAACAAACCAAGACTCATCTTCTCAGTATATTTTTTGTTGGTGAAATCTAATAAAGATATAGAGGCCATAGACATATAGGAATTATCATCTATGGTAATAGCAAGACCATATTTTTCATCTCCTACATAATAATAATCCCATTCTTTGATTCTAGTTTTGTTCCCTTTAATATCTTTTCTAGAATATTCTTTATCCAAATCAAAAGAATATCCCGCTTCAACAAGATTGCCGCGTTTATCTAATAAGCGACCCTTTGATAAATAATTTTGTTCCATGTTATTGCCTCTATATATCTATTTTATACATCTTTTACGCAAATTAAGTGTTTTATTTGAAAAACTTTTCATTAAAATTATTATATAATTAAAATTTTAGGAGATGTTATGAATAAAGAATTAACAAGCAAAGAATTGAATAAATTTAAATCAAATTTTAACAAATCAAAATATAACAAGCTCGCCGCAAATGTCGTTCAAAAAAACGGTGTCTTGAATTCTGCATTAAATGGCGAAGCCATTAGAGATTTAACTCCGGTATTTAATATTGAAGTTAAAGATGTTGGTTCTGTCACCAATCAAAAACAATCCGGAAGATGCTGGATGTTTTCTGGATTAAATGTTGTTAGAGGTATTGTTGCTAAAAATTTAAAAGTAAAAGACATTGAATTAAGCGAAAATTATTTAATGTTTTATGACAAATTAGAAAAATGTAATTATCAATTAGAAGCGGCAATTGATTATATCGACGAAAAACCAAATTCTCGTCAATTTGATATCTTAGGATCAATTGGCGGACAAAATGATGGCGGTTTCTGGCACTTCTTTGTTGACTTGGTAAATAAATATGGCGTCTGCCCTAAATCAGTTCAAGAAGAAGTTGTCGCTAGCAGCGCTTCTGGTGAAATGGATGCTGTATTAAACACATTAATCGTTAAAGATATGGCCACTCTTCGCTCCTTACGTCGTGCAGGTAAAACCAAAGATGATTTACGTAATGAAAAAGAAGGCATGCTAGAGGAAATTTATCGTGTCTTAGCTATCTGCTTAGGAACTCCTGTTGGAGAATTCGTATATGAATATATGGAAGATGCTCCTACAAAAGAAGAAAAAGAAGAAGCCAAAGAAGAATCTAAATTTAGAAGAATCAAGACCACACCTAAAGATTTTGCTAAAAAATATTTAACCAAAGATTTAAACGATTTTGTCTTATTAGTTAACTGGCCAATTAGAGGTTACAAGACATATGAAGTTTATACCATTAAAGATTGTTATAATGTTAAAGGCGCTCCAACATTCACGGCTATTAACGTTCCAATTGAAGAAATGAAAGATTCTGCGATTAAAGCCATGAAAGATAATAATCCATTGTGGTTTGGCTGTGATGTTGGTGCAGAATCCTTCCGTAAAGAAGGCTATCTTGCTCCAGAAGCTATTAACTTAAACGACTTGTTCTCTATCAATTTAAAATTTGATAAGGGTGACCGCTTACAACTAAGAGCGTCTTCTTGCACTCACGCAATGACCTTAACTGGTGTTAATTTAGATGATGCTGATAAGCCAAATAGATGGAAGGTTCAAAATTCTTGGGGTACCGATGTTGGAGTTAAAGGAATCTATATCATGAGTGATAGATGGTTTGATGAATATGTTTATGAAATTGTTATTGATAAGAAATATTTATCAGATAAAGTTTATAAATTATTAGACAAAGAACCAAAGGCCCTAGATCTCTGGGAACCAGTAAACTAAAAAACAAGCAAATCAAAAGGCAACACCGCAAATGTTGCCTTTTTTTATGGAATTTTAATTTATTTGATTGGTTTAATTTCCTTTAATCCACCCATGAATGGTTGCAAGACTTCAGGAATCTTAACTGAACCATCTTCCTGTTGGAATTGTTCTAATAAGGCTGGGAATACACGAGAAGTCGCTAAGCCAGAACCGTTTAATGTATGAACATATTTGGTTTTGCCTGTTTCTTTATCTCTATATCTAACCATTCCTCTTCTTGCTTGATAATCTCTAGCGTTGCTAACAGAAGATACTTCTTTATAAATACCAATAGATGGAATCCAGACTTCAATATCATATGTTCTAGCCATGGAATGGGAGATATCTCCTGCAGCTAATTTAGATAAACGATAATGTAAACCTAATTTTTGTAACAATCTTTCAGCCTTGCCTACCATTTCTTCGAATGCTGCATCGCTGCCTTCTTGTGTCGTATATTGGACCATTTCGACTTTGTTAAATTGATATCCTCTAATGGTTCCTCTTTCTTCGGTGCGATACGAACCAGCTTCTCTTCGATAGCATGGAGTATAGGCGAAATATTTCTTTGGTAATTCATCTTCGCTTAAGATTTCATCTCTGTGAAAATTAACCAAGGCTGTTTCTGCGGTTGGAAGAATAAATCTTTGTGGATCTGTTCCATTTAACCAGAAAACTTCATCTTTAAATTTAGGGAATTGACCTGCGACGTAACCACTTTGTTCGTTTAAAGTGTGAGGAGGTAAAATAAATGTATATCCGTCTTTAAGATGTTCAGAAATAAAGAAATTAATCAAAGCCCATTCTAATTGGGCGCCGAGATTGGTATAAATCCAAGAACCACTTCCAGATATTTTGGCACCTCTTTTAAAATCAATTAAACCTAACGACTCACATAATTCAACGTGATCTTTTGCTTTAAAATTAAATTCTGGTTTTTTACCAAATTCTCTAATAGGTTTGTTGTTTTCTTTACCACCACCAACTAAATCATCATCAGGAATGTTTGGTAAGGCCGCTAAAAAGTCATTCATTTTAGCTTCTAAAGCCGCTAATTCTTCTTCAAATTGTTTGTTTTCTGCGCCTAAGGCTTTAACTTTAGCAAAAATTGCTTGGACATCTCCGCCAGCCTTTTTAACTTCTGGTACAGATTTAGATAAGCGATTTTGTTCAGCTTTGTTGTTTTCTGTTTTTTGTAACAACTCTTTTCTTTGACTATCCCAAGTTAAGAATTCGCTAAAATCAGCATCCCATAACTTTTTAGCAAGGGCGGCTTTAACTTTTTCAGGATCTTGTCTAATTAAATTGACATCAATCATAATAATTAAAATTCCTTTCTAATTCTTTTCGATTGTTTCTTTATATAATTTTGATAATTCTTCTCCATATTTTTCAATGGAATAATCTTGAACTTTTTGATAAGCATTAAATGCGGTCTTTCTTAATTTTCCATCTAAGACATCTCTAACCAAGACAACTAGTGTCTCAGAGAACTGGGCTATATGAGCGGTTTCTTGGTCTTCTAATATTCCAGGAAGCAAAGATTGTTCACGGGCTATAATTTCACATTTGGCCGCCATAGCTTCCAATATGGACATAACACCCACATATCTATATTCCGGTATCATAAATATCGTTGCGTTAAGAAGAGCGCTTCTATAGATATCGTCAGCAACAATTTCTTTAAATTTTGCATTTTTAGGGGCGTTTTTGATGGTTTTTTTAATTTTATAAGGAACGCGTTTTAAATTCTTTGTTTGTCCAAAGAAATAAAATAATGCTTCTGGACATTTCTCCGCAGCTTTTAAGAACGCATTGATTCCGTCAAAATTATCATAATCACCAACTGCGACCACCAATTTCTTGTTTCTGTCTTCTCTAAAATATCTAAAGAACAATTCTTTCTCTTCGGTTCTAGTGAAATCAAATCTAGATAAATTGATTCCTGGCATGATGACTTCTATATCAGAGGTAACACCTTTATCAATAAGAAGTTCTTTTGCGCCTTCAGTAGGAACGATTACTTTGTTGGCTTTATTTAAGAAATTCTTGGCCTTAGGGCACAAAATATAAGTAATTTCCCCATCGTGATATTTAAAATCTAGATAAGCGGCCTTTTTATCCGTTTCACACATTAAAGCAGAAACCACAACCGGAATATTGTTGTTAATAGATCTTTCGAGTAAAGGTGTATCTTCATACGAGATTAGATGAACTAAGTCATAAGAGCCCTCTACTTCTTCAGAGACATAACCAACATTATTGATATCCAAGGCTCCCTTTGTGGTCTTCCTTAATCGGGAGCCTTCGAAATTATCTAGTTTTTTATTTGGTTCAAATGATATAAATACCTTCATTTTGACCTCTTTTTTCTTAAAAGACTGCAAATCGCGATTTTATTCTTCGTTATCGCCTTCGTTTGAGGTTTCTGAAACTTCCTCTACTTGTTCACCGGCTTCAGTGTTTTCGGCTGGAGCTTCTGTTGGGGCGGTTTCTTCTTCCT
>CAJOOD010000082.1 GCA_905236085.1 uncultured Bacilli bacterium | reverse complement strand
GGCCAGAAGTATGGCGCCTACCGAGGGACTCGAACCCACGACCGATCGGTTAACAGCCGATAGCTCTACCGACTGAGCTAGGTAGGCGCATTATTTTGCTTCGCGTTTATCAAACGCAAAACAAATATTATCATAACGATAATTAGTAAGCAAGAAAGTTTTTTTATTTTTTATTTTCTACTAAGGTTACAACATCCTTAACAGTCTTTAAATTTAAGATTTCATCGTTGGTAAATTGAACACCAAATTCTTCTTCTAAATCCATCATTGCTTCGACTAAATCTAAGCTATCAATGTCAAGACTTTCTAATGTGGTGTCAACTGTAACACCAGTTAAATCTACTCTTTTTCCAAATATTTCTTTAATTTTATTTTCTACTTCAGACATTTTTATCTCTCTCCTGTAAATGCATTAATAATTATAAGTAGAAATAGACCATTTGTCTAATAAAAAACGCCCTCCAGCGAGATTGAGAATAGTTAGAAGGCGTTAATGAATTTTTAATAATGTAGCAATTCAGTGTCGAATCCTGCATTAGCAGATGAGACTAATGAATCGAGTTCATCTAATTCATCATAAACTTCAGTTTGTACTCTATTTGCGACTCTAGTAAATACTGAAGTAAGTACACCTGCGGCAATACCGAATACGGCGACTACTAATAAAATTCCAAGCAATTGTCCTTTAATCTCTGACATTTTTAAATCCTCCTAATCATAATATCCAATGACAGTTGTTCTCCTTATTTCAATTACCTTACTACCTTTGAAGATAATTATTGGATCAAAAGAGCTACCAATTTTATACTCCACCACATCCCCGAACTTAGGTGTGCAGTTACTAAGACAAGTGAATGTGACTTCGTATTTGTTTTCGATTTCTTTAACCAAGGAATCGCTTATATATCCGCTTTTGGAAATGACATAGCCGATGGTGATAGCTTTAGAGTCTAATTCCGAGTACGCTAATTGTAGTGATGCTAGGTCTACCCCAAATAAAAGGAACACCGCTACAAATATCATGGAAAGAATCAATCCAAATTTATATGACACTTATTAGGTCCTCAATAATAAACATGATACCGGCTACTAATATGACAACAATGAATCCAGAGCCTATCAGCGGATATGTGTTTAATGACTCTAGTTTTCTTTGTTTTCTTGCGATAATGGTATCTTGATGAGATTTGCTCAAGCTATCGAACAGCAAATCAAATTGCAATAGACTTTCCTTGTTTTCACCTCCATCGATCATCTGATAGATAGAAATCATCAGGTTTTCGATATGGTTATTTTTAAAGTTCTCAGAAAAATCTATGAAAGGTTGAACTGTTTTATCCTCGTCAATCCCCTTTAAAAGTAGCTCAATTTGGAACTTCATCCATGGAGAACAATATTTGCAGATTTGTTGAAATGAATTGTATACATTAACATGGTTTGATAACAAAATTTCTAGATAGTTGACTAAGCCAATTAATTCGTCTTCATGTTCTTGCTCCAATTTGACTTTCATGGTGTTGTAACGAGAAATCCACATATACCCTGCAAAGAGGGCTGCGCCAGTGGCTATTATTGGATAAATGAAACTATCTAATAACAGCATCGCCAGCACTCCAACTGATAGTATCGCAACAACTATCAGTATTAGCATTAGCATCTCTTTTTTATAATTTAATCCAAGTTCTTCAATAGTGGCTTTAATCTTTTTCATACTTACGGTATCCTTTGATTTCTAATCCAGTAAAATAAGTCACCATGATATGGATTCCAACTAGAACAAATAGGAAGAAGGCCCCCACCATTATCGGATAAAATAGTTGATTTTTGATGGGTTCAAAGAACTGTGACAAGCCATATCTAACAAAGACTAATATAGCTAAAGTGAAGGCCCACAAAGATATTAATTCTACGATTTTTCTTTTGTTCATTTCTTGACATTGGTTAATGTATTCTTCGTTACTTCTAGCTTCTTTGATTAAATATCTAGACATTTCCAATATGTCTCCGCCTTGTTCAACGAATAGATCAATTACATCGTAGAATAATTCATAAGTATGGAACGTGTAATACTTTTTTAAATATTCCAATTGTTCTAGTATATCGAGATGCTTAATTCCTCTTAATTCCAATTCGAAATCCTCGTCAGGATGCAATGTAGCATTTTCATAGGCGCCTTGTAGCGAGTTTTTTACGCTTAAAGAGATAATAAAGTTGTTTATGAAACTATAACATTGATGGTATTTTTTCTTTATCGCAGATGTTGATTTAACTTTTCTATGAAATATGATTATAAAATATGCTAAATATATCAACAAAACCGCTCCGGCAACAATGAAATTATCGGTGGATAAATAAGCGATAATTGCGACAACCATTGGCACTAATAATTCAACTAAAATAACTAATTGCATAAATCTCCTTTCTTAGATTTCTAATTGTTTTTTAACCTCTTTAGGAAGGTTAGATAAATCTAGTTTAGTGTTCCTAGAAAACAATTCGATAAATCGTCCATCACGGGTTAAATAGATTATCTGATGTACCTTCCTAGATATGGTTCCATCTTCTCCGACTTCTTTTTTCAAATAGATATAGAAGTGGATATGACTGCAGATATCTTTAAAGATGTTTTCGTGGCTCATTTTCTTTTCATTCATCATGACCATAGAGATCATTCTTGAAGGTAAAGTATAAGCATTTTCTGCATGGATAGTGGTAATGATAGGATTTCCTGTCATTGCCGCGTTTAGCACATCAATCATTTCGGCCCCTCTGGCTTCTGCGACGATTAGCCAATCAGGGTTACTTCTTAATGCATTCTTAACTAGTAAAGAAATATTTATCTGGCTATTTCGATCATCATACTTCCATGAGTTGATGTCGATGTCATCACGAAACCTCATTTGATCCAATTCTAAGACGTTGTCTATTATGATAGCCCTACTGTTTGCTTCAAATAGAGTAATCAAGAATTTTTGAAATTCGGTTTTTCCACTAGAGGTCAATCCACCGATGATGATAGATTGCTTATGTCTAATTATAAGTTTGAGGAATTGGTAAACGTTTTCGTCCAAAAAACCGCTGTTTCGCTGGATTTTTAATGTATTTGATGCAATTCTTATACATAGATTTATACATTTATCATTGCCAATCCTGGCGATAACAGGATGGACAGCGTTTACACGGTATCTTCCGATAGATACATCTAAGATAGGGCTATTCACCGAAAAGAATTGTTCACTTATATTACTGATTTGTCGAACGAAATCTGATACTTCTAGTGGATCGACTTGAATATCAGATTTTTGTCTTCCTTTAAAGTTATGTTGATAAAACACAGCTTGCCCATTGTATGAAATATCCGTGACATCAGGATCATTTAACAAAGGGCTTAAAAAGGAGTTCTCTATGAGTGAAATAGCCTTATCTAAATCCATTAATTCCTCCTAAGTTCGTAAAACATCGTCTTTTGATAGTTAAAGGTATAGACAACCTGCGCTATCAAGGTGATTCGGACCCCATCACAAGTCGATGTCTTACAGATTAATCCGTCCGAAGTTGAGTAGTAGTAATAATTCAAGCTATATTGGCGGCTGTATTTACCTACTTCCTTTGAAATGTATGTCTCTACAGACTTCTCTAATTCACCTCGATCGATATATAGCGAATCAGTATCGCTAGCGTATAGTATTATCGCTTTTTCTATTACCGCGATTGGCATAGAGATGAAAGAGCGGTTAATACCATTTAATCGATAGGACATGGTGAATACTTGCAAAGATAATACCGCAAATAGGCAAGCTAGAAACATATTAACCATATACGCCACCTACGACACAGTATTCAGAATCGCTACATGATCCAACAATATTTCTATCAAAATTTAATTTTGTAGTTATTGTTAGATTGTTGTTACCGTATCCAGATTTTGTAATTTGAATAGTTGCCTCTTTTCCATTTAAAATCGACTTACAATTTTTTGGTAGATAAATATCTTCAGTCATCACATATCCTTTTCTATAAATTGTGGACATATCCAAGGTATAAAGATTAACATAATACTTATATTTTTTTAGACTCAACTTGCATAGCTGTCCGTCTTGTTCTATTTCTAGAGGAAGCCATATCGTTTGCTTCCCAAAAGTATGGAAATTAGGAAACAAATTTTCTGAATCTAAAATAGTTAGATATGCCGTCAAAAACGAATAAGATAGTTGAGATTTGCAGTAAAAACTGAAATTTTCGAATGAGAATTTGTAATAAACATCATTTTCGATATCATGTGTCACATTGCTGAAGTCATATTCCTCTTTTTCCTCGACTAAAACGTTATTCACGATCTGCCTAGTCAAGGCAATTGATGAGAACTTATAATCTTCTAGCTCATTAACATTGATATCAGGCTGATAATTTGGATAACCAACATCAAAGTCGTATTTCCTTAATTCGATTCTATCGTTTGTCGTTATCACTATCATATAGTGAAGATCGACTTTTTCCCCATAGACAGGAAGCATTTCAAATTCGTATTGAATAGTAGCGCCTTTGATGGGTTTAATATTCTCAACGACATTGTAATTTAGCAAGACCCTTGAATATCTTTCGCTTTCATAATAGCCAAGTGTCAATGTTTTGTCACTTGTCGTTTGAAAGGTTAGCGATATCTTGATAGGGTGAACTCCCTCTCCATCATATGCATAACCAATTTTGTTGGTGTTAACGGTAAATAGAATCAAATTTGTCGGTTCCCCAATAGCGTTTTGTGTTCCCACCGCTATTAGGCTCAGAAAGATGAGTTTTGCCTTATTTATCATCGGCTTTTCTTTTTGGATGTTCTTTTAGCCAATTCTCAACCTTTTGGAAGGTAACATTTCTCTTTCGATAATATGTTGAAACTGAGTAGTATGGTTTCCACCAATCATCGTCTTCCTCACAGAAGATATCATTGTTGACAATTTGCTTTTCAAATTCCTCTAAATCTTCGAAGAACTTAAACATGCTTCTCAATTCAATCATATCTGGGTCTTTATCCAAATTTTCAACTTCTGGATCAAGACCTTTTTTCTTAACAGCTTCCATCAGCTTGAAGTACCTTTTGGCAAATAAATTCACTGCCATAATTTTGTCCTCCTATTATCTCATATCCTTCGAAAAGGCGAAATGTACAAAAATTTTTTTCACGATTAAATGTTTCTTTTATAAAGAAAAAATTTTTAACTTTTTTTGTCTTTTGCTGAATATGGATATTTTAGAGCTGATCAGCAGTACCATAATATAGGATGTTTTTGCAAAAGAAAATAGCAAATTTATCTTGATTTTTTTAATTTTCGGGGGGTCTCCAATACCTACGCATCACACATTGAAAAAATCACTTTTCTGGGGGCATTTTGGCTACTGAATGTTGCAAAATGGTACATTTCTCCTTACAATTGAAACATGATAGCGTTAATCGGAGCTTCAGCATCGGGGAAAACAGAGATAGCTAAAATACTTGCCAGCAAATATGGCATTTCTAAAGTTGTCACCACTACAACTAGGCCTATGCGGATTGGTGAAGTTGATGGCAGGGACTACTTTTTTGTTTCTCAGGAAGAATTCAACAAGAGAATAAATGATGGAAGATTTGTCGAATACATCAACTACAACAACAACTTCTATGGCTCACAAAAAGATCAAATTGCCGATGATAAGTGTCTAGTTGTGGAACCACATGGATTAAACAAATATCGTTTGCTAAAAGACAATCACATCGTAATATTCCATCTTCTCGCTTCGGAGAAAACAAGGTTCAATAGAATGCTTCTTCGTGGAGATAGCAAAGAGAACGCTGAATCAAGAATCATCAAAGACCGAATTGAATTCGCTGATGAAAAGATAGGAAAATGTGATTACACAATTGATACGGAAAATCTAAGCATCAACGACATCGCTGATTACATCTATAGCCACTACAAAAAACATTTAGGCTAAATATTCACTTAAAACGGCCTCTACATCGTTAATAATTTGTTTATTGAGAATATCCCCACGAGGGACTTTTATTTTTTTAGGATAGCCTGAAATGTGCCAAATTCCGCGAGGAACATAGATATCGCCGTTGCTAACATCGTTTAAAGCGAGATATGAAGCGCATAAGGCCCCTTTTCTTGGAGAATGAAAAACGATTCTCATTCCATAATAAGATATAACAGATAAAACTTTAGGGAAATTACGACTAATTCCAGTCGCGCATATACCAGGTTGCGCAAGTAAGTATTTAACGTTATCATTGGTGTTTTCTTCAGATAATTTTATAAAAATATTTTCTACGCCAGTTTTGGAAATATTGTAGGCACGAAAAGATTGCGATTTCGACATCGATAAATCATCTTTTTTATATTTCGATAAAGTGGAAGCAAGGGAACCTTGAAAAATGATGCGTTTTTCATTTTTTGATTGTTCAAGAAAATTCTTTAATAAGTACATTAAATAATAAACGCCATAGAAATTAACGCCTATTGTGTATGAAAAACCTTGTTCTGTTTTCTTGTTTTTCGGAGCTTTTAAAACTCCAACATTTAATATCAATGTAGAAAAATAATAATATTTTGTAATGATTTCTTTTACTAGGTTTTTAATCGATTCAAAATTGTCCTGTTGGTATATAAGATAATTAATATTTGAATTGGGAAATTCTTTTTTTAATTTCTCTTTAGTCTTCTCACCTTTATCATAACTTCTAACGCATAATAATAAAGATGCACCCTTTTGGAGCAAGGTTCTAGATATTTCTAAACCTAGTCCACCATTGGCGCCAGTTAGAATAACTAATTCGTTATTGACATCGTTAAGATTATTTTTAATGTAAGTGTTTAAGGACATATTATTGACGCAAGACAAAGAAATAAAGCATAAATAAAGCTATGATAATGGCTAAAAGAACAGCAATAGTTACACACACCGTAATTAATATTTTACGGTCTGTTTTATTATGCTTATCGAATTTAGGTTCATTATCACCTCTTGGCTCTAATTTGTCATTTCTTGTAATCATGTTTAAATATTAAGTGATAAATTTAGATTTATCAACTATCTTCCTCTTCATCATTAATTTTGCTTACTTTTACTTTTTCTACCGTAAATTCATCTACTTTTAATATTTGGAAATGATAACCGCCAAAATCAAAGCAATCACCTTTTTTAGCAAAACCATCAGTGAATTCCAAACAGAACCCTCCAACTGTTTCATATGAGGTTTCAAAATCATCTTGATAATCAATAAGTTCAAAGAATTCCATCAAATTCATCTCTCCATCAACAATTAGAGTATGATCTGGTTTTTCTACAACGTCATGCTTGATAACATCTTTTTCATCAAATATATCACCAACAATGGTTTCTAGAATATCTTCCATAGTAACAATTCCATCGGTTCCACCAAATTCATCCACCACAATAGCGATATGAATTTTATTCTTTTTCATTTCCTCTAATAAATCTAAGACCATAGTGTTACGAGGAATATAGATAGGTTCATAAGATAATTTGGCTATGTTAATCTTTTTTGGATTGATAAGATTAGCTTTTAGCAAACTCTTGATAGGCAAAATACCAACGATATTATCAGGTGTTCTTCTAAATACTGGGATTCGAGAATGCTTAAATACTTCTTCATCTTTCATGATATCAGAAACCTTATCATCGATATTAATAAAAGTAGTATTAACACGAGGAGTCATAATTTGGTAAACTTCGGTGTTTGTCAAATCAATCGCGGATCTCACTAATTCTGCTTCGCCTTCTTCAAATACGCCCTCATCTTCTCCATAATCCACCATTTCTTGTAAGACATCATCATCGATTTCATCTTCTTCTTCAGCAAATTTTTCTAAAGGTTTACCAATTAATTTAAACATTTTAGAAATAGGCCAGACAAAAATGAATGAAATAATTTCAAATATTCTTAAAGGGAAGGCATAAACTGTGGCTAATTTTATTGGATATCTCTTAGTTATAGCTTTGGGTAAAAATTCGCAGAAGATAATAATAAAGACAGTCAATATAATTGTGGCTAATACAGGTCCTTTATTTGCGTCATATCTAGTGGCAAGAATCGTTACAAATGATGCGGCACCAATATTAGCGAGGTTATTGCCAAACAATATAGAAGTTATTGTTAAATCATAATCTAAGGCCAATTTGTAAGCAACCCAACTAGACCTCTTTTTTGTTAATTCCGCGTGGGATTTGAAGGCTTTTTTATCAATAATGCTATAAGCCATATCTGCGCTAGAAAAGACAATAGATAAAAATAGGAAGAAGAAAATAATAATATAATAAACAAAATTAGGCATCTTTATTACCTCCTTGTTTATTAGGTTCTGATATGTCTTCTACCAGTTCTTCAAGTACGTCTTCCATGGTGACCATACCCACAACATGTTTCTTTTCATCTCTAACAAAAGCAATATGAGTTTTATGTTTTTGAAACCCATTAAACAAATCATCAATCATAATTTTATTAGAAACAAAATATGGATCTAATAAGGTCTTTTTAATGCTGACTTTGTTGTTATCTAAATATGCTTTTAAATAATTGTTAACATATAAAACACCAATGATATTATCAATGTTTTCTTTGTATACAGGAATACGTGAATAATTAGTTTTTAATAGGAGTTGATTTAGTTCTTGCTTATTAATTTTGCTTAAATCAATAGCAAACATCTTTTCTAAAGGTGTTAATACTTCCTTAACGCTGGTATCAGCAAATTCTAAGGCAGAATTAATAATATCTGTTTGTTCTTCAGTTAGAATCTCATCTTCCGCAACTTGTTGTACTGCTTCATGAAACTCTTTTTCAGAAACGACAGGTTGTTCTTTAACCTTGAATATTTTTTCAATTAATTTCATTGATAAGGCAAATAGATAAGTTAAAGGAAATAAAACAAAAGTTAAACCATAAACAGGCCAGGAGAATATTTTAGATAAAGTATCAGGAATTAATTTAGCAATGGTCTTAGGTAATGTGTCTCCTATTAAATAAACAGCCATGGTCATAATAGCGGTATTTAAAATAGATACATATGGCTCTAAATTAGTGCCAGCGAACATATTATAAAAAAGAACCGCTGATATAGCAGAAATACCAATAGAGGCGATATTATGTCCAATTAAAATTGTTGTTAAATGTTGGTCAAATTTATCTATTATTTTTAAAACCAATGAAGCAGATTTAGAGCCTTCATCGGCTTCAGCGGCAATCTTAAATCTATTACAACAAGATAAAGCGGTTTCCGCGGCAGAGAAGAAGAATGATAAAAACAATAATATACCTATTATAAGCCACGATATGGGGTCAGGCACTTATCAATCAACTCCTTTCAGATACAAGATAAATACTATCATATTTGTAGAGGAAATAAAAGAGAAGTATTGCAAAGACAGATTATCAAATCATTAAAAGCCCGCAAAAAGCAATTATTTAACAAAAAAAGACTCTCAGGTTTCCCCAAGAGTCTAATGCTAATCGATTAAAGATTATT
This sequence comes from uncultured Bacilli bacterium, assembly GCA_905236085.1. Lineage (GTDB taxonomy): Bacteria > Bacillota_I > Bacilli_A > RFN20 > CAG-826 > CAJOOD01. The sequence goes on along the minus strand of CAJOOD010000082.1, from coordinate 108 downwards.
TCTTATTTTCTTCAGCTTTTTTAGCTTCTTTTAAAGATGCTTTGATTTCTTTAACCCAGTTAGTATCGCCGATTTCACCTTGTTCTAAGTGATCTTTTTCCATCACGG
>CAJOOD010000081.1 GCA_905236085.1 uncultured Bacilli bacterium | reverse complement strand
TTATATAAAGATGAGATGGGGAAGGGGATTGTCTCTATAATTGTCTCCTTGCTTTTTTCTGCTGCTTTAGGCGCTATAATCGGGGGAGCTACTGGAGGAATATACTCACTTATTTTGGATTATAAAGATAATAAATCTATTGATGGAAGCATAGGCTCTAAATCATACTTGATAAACATTTTGAATGGCATTTTAAACGGAACTATAACTGGACTTGTTTCTGGGATAGGTGGCTCGTGGACATTCCCGCTTATTAGTGGAACAGGATCGCTTCTTAAAGCTTCCTTGGGATTTGTTGCAGCTATGGGGCTATCATTCGCTGGAGGCGTAGGATCTTATGCAATTGAAATGGGTATAAACAACAAAAATATGGAATTTGTTGATGCTATGAAAGAAGGAGCGATGGCTCTACCTGCTGGATTAGTCTCCTATTTTGCTGGCTCGCTAAGTTCTTTTATTAATTGGGAGGGAGGAAAAACGATTAGGATATTCAAAGAAAGTATTAATGTAAGTGAATTAATTGTGCAAAATTTTGTAGGCAATATATTTAGTAATCCATCTACCTGGATTATTGATTTTATAAAGGAGAGTTTTTAATATGCTTAAAGAAAGACGAAGAGAATATTTTGATTTCGCATTTTCAATCATCAACAGTGTTTTTGTTATTTTAGGGTTGCTCATTATTGTCATTATTCTGACTCTTTATTTTGGAACAAATTTAATGAGTGGAATCACGATAGATTTTTTCCTTATTATTATCGGATTTGTTTCGATTCTAACGCTTCTTTTTATTTTGCTAGAGTTAATTGGAACTTGGAGGTATTGGGAATTTGACAATGAAGGTGTGAGCAATGGAGGCTTATTTGTTAAAAGGAAAAAATATTTATACACCGATATTGAAAAAGTAGAAATAGGTTTGGGTCTTAGTGCTAGGATTAAGACACGAAGCCTTAAATTTTATATTAAAAAAACGGAATTAATAATTCCTTTAAATAAATTAAAAAGATCTGATGCGATTTGGATTATGGATAGAATTAGGGAATCTAGTTCTAAATATAAAACACTAGTTGATCAGAGAAACTTTAGCGAAGAACAAATTAACAAAGTTTTAGAAATAAAGGAACAAATTAAAAACGAGAGAGTCTATCAAAGACTGTGCAATATATGCGAAACGTTAGGATATCGCGTAGAATTTAAAGAAGGAAAGATGCTATATGGTTTACAAACCGATTTATATCTCGAGATATATATTTATGATAAATCGGGCCTAGTAGTGGAATCATCTAAAGAGAGTCTATATTGTATTGACCGTTCCTTTTATATTCAAGATAAAGATGGAAAGACAACTTTTGTTGAAAAATCTTATGTGGAATTCCTTGATGATATTCAAGCCATGATTAATAGATTAAAAAGCGGAACATTTGTTATTAAACAATCGCAAAAATCCCCACTTGCTAACCAACTTAGCATTGGAAAAATGAATTATAAAGTTATTTCACAAACAAAGAGTAAAAAACAATATTATATAGAAATTAAATCAGATAAAACCGATGATATTAATAAGTTCCTCCATTATGGAGAAATTGTTGATGTTAATGGTGTTCAAGTAGAGGTTGTAAAAGTTGGATAATTAAAAGACATCATTATTTTATCTAATATACATGTTATCGCAGTTAATTTGATATATAAAAATAGACATCACATGATGTCTTTTTTTGTATATTATTGTAAAATTATGACATGAAATTAACCAAGTCGCCGCGTTTGAATTATTTATTAGGGTCTATGGGGATTTTTAATTACTATGATGTGATTAATCATCTTCCATATCGTTATGAGAATTTAAACCTTACCACTGATTATAATTTTAAAGATAAACAAAGAGTGGTTTTATTTGGTAAGGTGATGTCTCAACCATCTTTTGTCCAACACGGAGGACTTAGCATTGTTACTTTTGATTTTGTATCTAATAAGCATCTATTTAAAGTGGTGGCCTATAATAGACCATATTTAAGAAGTAAAGAATATCTAGGTGTAGATTACACTCTAGTGGCTAATTATGATAATAAATATCATCGTCTTAACCTTATTAATATATATAAGGGAGATATACCTAGCGAAGAAAGGATTAAACCTTTATATCATCTTCCTAGTGATTATCCTAATCATCACTATATCTCATTAGTCAAGAAAGCCTTTAAAGAAATTGGAGATAAGATATATAACAATGTTCCATCTCCTTTAAGAAAGAAATATCATCTAACGGATAAATCGACCGCTTTATATAAATCACATTTTCCTACCTCTATTGAGGATATTAAAGAAGGATTAAAACATCTTAAATATGAAGAAGCATTAATATTTTCTTTAAAGAATAAGATTATTAGAAATTCTAACGATATACGAAACAAGATTAAAAAAGAACCAATAGATATCGATATATGTGGTGAATTTATTAATTCTCTACCTTTTAAATTATCAGATGAACAATATAACGCCGCGAAGGAAATCATTAAAGATATGAATGATACTAAATCCATGTATCGCTTATTACAGGGCGATGTTGGTTCTGGTAAGACTATTGTTTCTTTTTTAGCCTTATATGCGAATTACAAAAGAGGAGATCAAGGGGCCTTAATGGCGCCGACGGACGCCTTAGCTAGACAACATTATAGGAACGCTAAAGAGATATTTTCTAAATTAGGTTTAAATGTCGCCTTACTTGTGGGTTCTATTAAAGGAGAAGAAAGAAAGAATATCTTATCAGATTTACAAGATGGTAGTATCGATATAATTATTGGCACCCATGCCTTATTTTCTAAAGGAGTTAATTATTCATCTTTAGGCTTATGCATTATTGATGAACAGCATCGCTTTGGGGTTAATCAAAGAACATTATTAGCTTCTAAAGGGGATAACGCTGATTTATTAATGATGTCAGCAACACCTATTCCTCGTAGTCTAGCTCTATCTATATTTGGGGATTTAGATATATCTAGTATTAATTCCTTCCCATATGAGAAAAAGAAGATCATTACTAAGGTTTTACGAAGTGATTCTTCTAGTATGTTTGATAGCGTCGATTATATGATTAAACATAACCGACAAGTCTATATTGTTGCCCCATTAATCGATCTAAGTGAAGATAATCGTTATTCTATCGATAAATTAGAAGCGAAATATGTTCTTCGTTTTGGCGCGGATAAGGTGGGGGTATTACACGGTAAATTAAGCCAAGAAGAAAAAGAAAATGTCTTGTTAAAATTCTATAATCACGAAATAGATATTCTAGTTACCACCCTAGTGGTCGAAGTAGGAATTGATGTGAAGAATGCCTCACTTATGATTATTTATGATGCGAATAATTTTGGTCTAGCTTCCTTGCATCAATTAAGAGGGAGAATAGGAAGAGATGATTATCAATCATATTGTTTATTAACATATGATGGCGATGATGAAGAGGAATTAAATAAATTAAAAATATTAGAGGAATCTAATGATGGATTTTATATCGCCGAGCAGGATTTAAAGATGCGAGGTCCTGGTGAATTAAGTGGATATCGACAATCAGGAATGCCAGATTTCTTATTCCTTAATGTTGTTAATGATATTAATATATTCACTCACGCTAGAGATGATGCAAATATGATTTTTGATAATAAAGATAATCCCGCCTATAAGTGGATATTAACCTACGTTGATAAAGAAATCGAGATGTCGAGCGATAATGATTTAAAATAAAAGAGGAAGTTAATTATCTTCCTCAGTTTTATGATATTCTTCGACGACCAATCTTCTAAATGGAATCTTGATATTATTTTCTCTAAATTTAATTAATATGGTCTCATATATGGAATTTCTAACCGGCCAGTAATTGGTATTTAGGGTGTAGCATTTAATTTTCATAGTGATGGAATATTCCCCTAAGGTATCGACATGGATATCCGGTTTAGGATCGCTTAATATTCTATCTTCTGATTCGATTATATTTCTTAATACTTCCTTACATTTAATAGTGTCAGTATCATAGTCAACATCCACGCTTAAGACTAATCTACGGGTGGTATTATCATTGAAGTTAGTTATTACCGCGTTTAATAATTTGGAATTATTGATGATTATTACCTGATTATCAAATGTGGTCAAGGTGGTAGAAAAGATATTAATTCTTTTTACACTTCCTTCACATGTTCCATTAGAATGATTAATGCTGATATAGTCTCCGGTTTTAAAATATTTAGTTCTTAATAAGACAATACCAGAAAAGAAAGCCCCGATTAAATCTTGCAAAGCTAGACCTAAGGCCACCGTGGCCGCGGAGGCCATGCCCGCTAGACCGGTAACAGGGATACCTAATATAGCAAAGACAATAAACACTAATATGATATATAGCATGACTCTAATGACTGCGATAGAAAATGATTTAACGGAAACATCGACTTGCAATTTATCACCGATGCGCATGCTTCTTTTTAATATATGGATGATTAATTTAATGATGAAATGACCGATGATAATAAATACCACGGCGAGAATTATTTTGGTAAGATTGTTGATTTCTCCTTCATTATAGGATAAGAACCAATTACCGATTTGTTTAAATATTGATGACCACCATTGGCCAAATGATTCCCAACTCATGTATTTATTTAATCATAATTTGCTCTAAAAATATATATTTTATATTTTTCTTTCATAAATGTTGGTAAATAATGCTAAAATGAAATGCGAGGTGTTTTACTATGATTAAAATTATTGTTGATACAATGGGTGGTGATAATGGTTCTAAAGCCACAGTTGAAGCTATAAAGAATTTCTTAAAAAATAACGATGATGTCCAAGTCATCGCAGTGGGAAGAAAAGAAGAATTAAAAGAATTAGAAGGACTATGTGAAATAGTTGACGCTCCTGATGTCGTACCTATGACCGCGGGAGCATTAGATGTCTTAAGAATGAAGAATTCATCGATGATGGTCGCTCTTAATTTATTAAAACAAGGCAAGGGTGATGGTGTTATATCTTGCGGTTCCACTGGAGGATTCTTAGCTAGTGCCACGATTACATTAAAGATGTTACCTGGCGTTAAAAGAGCGGCTTTAGTGACCTCTTTTCCAATGCAAACCAAGGGTAAATATTTAACCGTATGTGATTGTGGGGCTAATAATGAGAATAATCCTGAAGAATTATATCAATTCGCTTGGATGGGACAATTATATTCTAAATATGTTTGTAATATTGAAGATCCTCGTGTCTATTTATTATCCAATGGCGGAGAAGATGAAAAAGGTTCTCCACTAGTTAAGGAGACTAATAAATTATTTAGAGAGAAGAATTTCCCTAATTTCCAAGGCAATATTGAAGCTAGAGAAGCAGTCTTGGATCCTAAAGTTGATGTCGTGGTCTGCGATGGATTTAATGGTAACATCTTCTTAAAGGCTGTTGAAGGTACAGCGAAATATATGTCCAAATTGATGAAAGAAGCCTTCTTATTAAATTTAAGCACCAAGATTGGTTATTTATTTGCGAAAAAGGGTGTTAAGGGAATCTCTAAACAAATGGATTATAAATCTGTAGGTGGAGCCTTATTATTGGGTGTTAACGGTATCGTTGTTAAGGCGCATGGTAATTCTGATGCTTATGGATTTGAAAGCGCGATGAAAATTGTAAAAAGAATGGCTAAGGCCAATATCTTAGAAAAGATAAAAGAAGGCATTGCTCAATAATGAAAGATATTCAGGAATTATTTGATAAGATACACATAAAACCTAAAGATATATCATTATACGAATTAGCGTTAACGCATTCATCTTTTAACGCGGATGCGAAAACTATTCATCACGATTATGAAAGATTAGAATACATGGGAGACGCAGTATTAGGCTATGTGACCGCGGATTTAATCTTCCAAGTCCATCAAGATATGGACCAAGGTTATATGACTAAACTTCGTTCTCATTTAGTTCAATCTAAAGCTTTAGCCAATTATGCGAGGAGAATAGAATTATATAATTTTATTATTACTGGACATAGTATTGATAGAGCATCCATTGAAAAATCAGACAAGATTTTGGAAGACGTTTTTGAAGCTTTAATCGGGGCTATTTATCTCGATCAAGGCATCAAAAAAGCCTATTCATATATCAAATGGTTTTTATATAACGATATCAAATTTGCCGATATCGATGACTTAACTGATTATAAGACTAGATTACAAGAAGAAATGCAAAGTGAATATCGTGATTCTGTGACCTATCGCTTGATAAAAGAAGAAGGTCCCGCTCATGATAGAATATTTGTCACACAAGTCTTATTTAATAAAGAAATTTTAGCGGAAGGCGTTGGTAAGACCAAGAAAGCCAGCGAGCAAGATGCCGCGAAAAACGCACTGAAGAAGAAGGCGGTATAAAGATGGGTTTATTTAAATTTTTAAAAGATAAATTCTCTAAAAAAGAGAACCAAGAACAAAGCGAAAAATATCAGGTCGCGATGGAGAAATCGCGCAAGAATTTCGCTAGTAAATTAAACCTTCTTTCTAAACGTTATCAAGAAGTGAATGAAGAATATTTTGAAGAGCTCGAAGAGATATTAATCGAGGCCGATTGTGGTATTAATTTTACCATCCAAATCATTGAAGAATTATTGCAACAATCGAAGAAGGAAAAGATTTCCGATCCTACTGAGATTAATGAACTTCTTGTCGATAAGATGTTCGTGGACTATGCTTCTAAAGGCGACATCGTAAATGATATCCAGTTTAAAGAAAATAGACCGACGGTTTTATTAGTGGTTGGTGTTAATGGAGTAGGAAAAACTACGACAATTGCTAAAATCGCTAATAGGTATATCAATAGAGACAAAAAAGTATTATTTGTGGCTGCGGATACCTTTAGAGCGGGAGCTACTGAACAATTATCCATTTGGGCGGATAGACTTCATATCGATATCGTAAAAGGTAAAGAAAATCAAGACCCAGCTTCTGTTGCATATGATGGTGTTGTTAGAGCTAAAAAAGATAATATAGACTTATTAATTGTTGATACCGCGGGTAGATTACAAACCAAAGCTAACCTTATGGCGGAATTGTCTAAAATTAAAAGAGTTATCGATAAGGAAATTCCAGGCGCTCCTGATGAAACATTCCTAATTATTGACGCTACAACGGGACAAAATGGTGTCGTTCAAGCTAAATCGTTTGCTGAAGTTACAGATATCTCTGGTATTGTTGTTACCAAGATGGATGGAACATCAAAGGGTGGTATCATCTTAGCGATTCGTGATGAATTAGGCATTCCAGTTAGATTCATTGGTTTAGGCGAAAAAATGGATGATTTACAAGAATTTGATTTAGATTCTTATTTATACGGACTTTGTGTCGCTGGTGAAAATGATGAATGAGGATCTTTCTAATTTTATATATATCAATAAGCTTTTAGATGCTTATAAGGAATTATTATCGCATTCGCAGAAAGAAATAATGGTTTTATATTACGAATTTAATTTATCTCTTTCGGAGATTGCTGAAGAGAAGAATATATCTCGAAGTGCGGTAAATGATGCAATTAAAAAAGGTTTAAAATCTTTAGAAGAATATGAAGAAAAACTTCATATGGTGAAAAATAAAGATGAATTAATTCAATTATCTAATAAAATAGATAAAGAAGAAGATATTAATGAGATTAAAAAACAAATCAAAGAATTTATAAAGGATAAAGAATAATTATGGCTTTTGAATCATTATCGGATAAATTAACTTCCATACTTAAGAAGTGGCGTGGTCAAGCTCGACTTACCGAAGCCAATATGGATGACATGCTTAAAGAAGTTCGCGTCGCCTTATTAGAGGCTGATGTTAACTTTAAGGTGGTTAAAGAATTTACGAATAATGTTAAACAAAAAGCCATTGGTGAAGAAGTTATTGGCAAATTAAATCCTGGTCAAGTATTAGTTAAAATAGTCCATGATGAATTAGAGGATTTATTAGGTAGCAGTGATTCCGAAATTAAATATATAAGCGGTCGACCAACGATTATTATGTTAGTCGGTTTACAAGGTTCAGGTAAAACAACCACCGCTGGTAAATTAGCCTATTTAATGAAAAACAAATTAAAAAAGAAGGTCTTATTAGCGGCTTGTGACGTCTATCGTCCCGCGGCTATTGAACAATTAGAAACTCTAGCTAGACAGGTTGGAGTTGATATCGTAAATCAAGGAACCGCTGCAAATCCCGTAGATATTTCACGATTTGCTAAAGAAAAAGCTAGAAGAGAATTATATGATGTCTTAATCATCGATACCGCTGGTAGATTACAAATCGATGAACAATTGATGGATGAATTAAACAATATCAATAAGGCTGTTGAATGTGATGAGATTCTCCTATTAGTGGACGCTATGGCTGGTCAAGACGCTGTTAATGTGGCCAATGCATTTAATGAAAGATTAGATTTAACCGGTTGTATTATGTCTAAATTAGACGGCGATGCTCGTGGTGGTGCCGCTTTATCTATTAGACATTTAACTGGAGTTCCTATTAAATTTGCTGGTGTTGGTGAGAAGATTACCGATTTAGATATATTCCATCCTGATCGTATGGCGGACCGTATCTTAGGTATGGGCGATGTTGTTACTTTAGTAGAAAAAGCTCAAGAAGAATTAGATGAAAAACAAATGAAGAAATCTGTCAATAAAATGATGGATGGTACATTTGATTTGGATGATTTATTAGACCAAATGAGACAAATTAAAAAGATGGGCTCTATTCGTAAAATTGCTTCTTTAATTCCTGGCATGCCAAAAATTAGTGATGAACAAAACGCTTTAGCGGAAAAAGAATTGAAAAATATTGAAGTTATCATTTCTTCTATGACTCCATATGAAAGAAAACATCCAGAAGTCTTAAAATTCTCTAGAAAGAAAAGAATTGCCGCGGGATCTGGTAAGACTCTTGCGGACATCAATCGTGTATTAAATAAATATGAGCAATCCAAAGAAGCCGCGAAGATGATTAAAAAAAGCAGTAAAAACGGAAAAATACCTCCAGGAGGACTCGGTGGTTTAGGCGGACTAGGAGGCTTATCATAATGAAGTCTTTAAAAAATTTATATAAATGCGGACCTGGACCTTCCTCATCTCATACGATAGGACCATCACTCGCAGCGAAGCATTTTAAAAATAAAATTAAAGACCTAAAATATACCAATGTCGTAGTTACTTTATATGGCTCTTTGGCCTTAACTGGTAAAGGACATAGAACTGATAAAATAATTGAAAGCGTATTTGATAATCAAAATATAGAAATCAAATTTGACTACAAAACAGAAAAAAACCATCCAAATGTCATGGATTTTTTCGCTTTTTGCAACGGTGAGCTAATTTTAAAACACACTTATTATTCCTTAGGTGGTGGTTCTTTAGATTGTGATGAAGACCATACAATTATGGATCAAGAAGTCTATCCATTTAAAGATTTTAAAGCTATTAAAAAATATATGCTTGTAAATAAGATGAAGCATTTATATGAGATTGCTTATAAATTTGAGCCAGATATCTATCCATACATGTATAACATATTAAACGAGATGTTAGATTCAGTTAAAAGAGGATTAGAAGCCAAGGGGCAAATACAAGCTGGCAAAACATTATACATTGATCGAAGTGCGAGAATGATATACGCTCATGCGAAAAAGACCGTAGGATTTGAAAAGAAGGTAGGACTAATTTCTTCTTATGCTTATGCGGTAAGCGAGGAAAACGCTGCTGGAGGTAAAGTAGTAACTTCACCAACTTGCGGCAGTGCTGGAGTGCTTCCCGCAATTATGTATTATTTATATAAGAATGCGAGAATAAATAAGAAAATTTTAACAAATGCCTTGATTTCTGCAGGGATTATTGGTGATTTGTTTAAGCAAAACGCTACGATATCTGGTGCGGTTGGAGGCTGCCAAGCGGAAATCGGAGTGGCGGTTTGTATGGCATCTGTAGCCTTATCAGATATCGCTTCTTTGAATTTATATCAAACAGAATATGGCTGTGAATTAGCTATGGAACATCAGCTAGGATTAACTTGTGATCCATTTGATGGATTTGTGGTTATTCCTTGCATTGAAAGAAACGCGGTTGGAGCCATTAGAGCTTATGAGGCTTATCTATTTGCTAAATGTATCGCTATGAATAGAAAACATCTAGTGGGTCTAGATGATATTATTAACACTATGATGGCTACTGGAAAAGAGATTCCTGAATCTTTAAAGGAAACTTCTAAAGCTGGATTAGCTAAATTAAAATTCTAATTATCTTTTTTAATAAATTTTTTGCCTTTTTCTAAAGCATCTTTTTCCCATTTGGGTTGTTCTTTATCTTCGGCTTCTTTTAATAATTTAATGTCTTGCTTAGATAATTTTAATTTAGCAAATAAATCAGGACGTAATTCTTTTGTTAATAATAAAGATTGTTTTCTATGATATTTATCAATTGCGGTATGATTGCCTGAATATAAAATATCAGGAACTTTATCGCCGTTAAAATCATATGGTTCTGCATATTGAGGATATTCTAGAGTCTCGTTTTCAAAACTTTCATCTACGATAGATTCTTCCGCGATAGCGCCATCAATTAATCTAATAATCGAATCACTGATAACCATTGAGGCTAATTCTCCTCCAGTGAGAATATAATCACCGATGGAAATCATTTCATCGACATATTTATTAAATCTTTCATCAATTCCTTCATAATGTCCACATACGATAATGATATCATCGTATTTTTCATTTAATTCTCGTGCTTTCTTTTGATTATATTTTGCTCCTCGAGGAGAAGATAATATGACATGAGAATTATCATTCTTATTAGCCATTAAAGCATCAACAAGTGGCTGACATTTCATGATTAAACCAGCTCCTCCACCAATTGGCGCGGAGTCAACGCGATGATGCTTGTCTAATGTATAATCTCTTATATTAACTAATTTGATTTCCACCAAGCCTTTAGCGATAGCTCTTTTAATAATGGAATTAGACATGAAACCATCAAACATTTCTATGAACAATGTTAATATGGTTATTCTTTTCATAACATTCCTTCCATATATTTTATTTTGATGGTCTTTGTTTCAATATTAACATCTAAAATAAATTCATTTTCGATAAAAGGAACGAAGAATTGCTGGTTTTTTGAAGTTTTCGCCCTTAATGTTATCTGAGCTGGGAATTCTTCAACTTTAATAACTATTCCTAATTCTTTTTTATTTTCATCAACAATTTTGCAACCAACTAAATCAGAAAAACGATAATATCCTTCTGGTATTGGGGCCTCATCTTTATTGATTAAGACAAAATATCCTTTATATTTTTGCCCATCCTCCATAGTATTGATTTCTTCAAATTTCACATAATCTGTGGCTTTGAAATTTCTATGGCTTACGACATGTAATGTAGTAACTTCTTGGTTATGTGGATTTTCTAAATATATGGTTTGATTCGGCTGATATCTTTCCATAGAAAAATCAGTAGTGGAAGCAATGGTTAATGTTCCATCTAGTCCATGAGTACCAATAACTTTACCTAAATTTAAATAATCCATATAACAAAAAAAGAGGAGGAGATTAGTCCTCCTTATCTTCACTTCCTTCATTAAAAGATTCAAATCGAATGTGAACGTGTTTATTTTCTTTTCTACCGCCGATGGAGACAACTTCTCTAATAGCGTTGGCTATAGTGCCTTTATGACCGATTAAACGAGAAGTATCTTCTTTATCCGCTGCGATGAGAATATCAACATCATTATCTGTTGCACCAGCTAATTCGCGAATTAAAACAGCATCCTTATTTTCAATTAGTGAATCTATAATAGCGTGAATGAGCTTCTCATATTCCATTATTTTTTACTCTTTTCGGCTTTTTTAGCTTCTGCGGCTTTGGCCATGAGACCTTTTTTGCTTAAAACAGCACGGACGGTATCAGATGGGGTGGCGCCTTTTAATAACCACTCAAGTGCTTTTTCTTCGTCGATAACAGCACTATCAATTCCTTTGGCTGGATCTAAATAACCAATTTGTTCGATGCAGCGACCATCTCTAGCAAATCTGCTATCAGCGGCTACAATACGATAGAATGGATCTTTATGTCTACCAGTTCTTGTTAATCTTAATTTAACTGCCATAATTTTTAACTCCTTTTTACTAAGCCTTATTATAATAAGTAAGTTATTTATTGGTGTCAAGCGTTTTTACTTGACAATATGTATTTCTGCTCTTAATTAAATTGTGTTACGAAAAATATTTATTATATTTTTAAAAGTGATATGATAACTTTACAAGGAGGCAATGATGAAAATTAAAAGCAAATTATTTTATATTCCATTAATAACTTTATCACTTATTTCTTGTAATAATGCATTTGATGGTGATGTTTCATTTTCATTATCTTCCTCATCAGAAAGTTCTTCTCAAACATCATCCAAGGAGAAACTTAATATTCAAAAAATATCAGGTGTATTAGGAAATAGTTTTGCTAATGCTTTAAATACTGATAAAGCTAAAATTGAAGATGATACATATCTATCTTATGAAGAAGGATTAAAAAATAAAGAAACTGGTGATAATGTATTAGTTCAATCATTAGAAACTTTAAGCAGATCTATTACATCTTTTAAGAATTTTAATAGTAATTTATCATCAACTTTTGCCTTATCTTATTCACTTCCTAGTGTTTCGCTAGCCTATGAATATGAAGATTATATCAATGATGTTTCTGAACTCATTCCAGAAGCGGAGTTTTATGGATTAGATGCTTATATCTATACTGGATATCTATATATCAATACTTCTGAAAGTTTTGTAAGAAAGATATTACCTTATATCTTACTTAATTCTGATTCTTATCAAACATTAGATGAGGCGAAAGACGCGGTTAATGAAGTGCCCGCAAAAGCGAAGATAGAGCCAAAGATTATCTCTACAGCTTCATGGACCTTATTTCATGAACTTATCGAAGATTATGATGCTGATTATCTCACTAATCAATTTAAGGACACTTTTGAAAGCTGGGAAGATTTAGAAGATAGAATTAGTTTTGTTGAGCATGATAATCGTTCTTATTCAATAAGCCTTGAAATCCCAAAAGAAGACATCGTTAATATGGTTTCTGATATGTATGCTATTCAAGAAGAATTAGGAATTGAAGATGGCTTATCTCAAGAAGATTTTGAAAAAATTAAGCAGGATTTGCAGAAAAATATGACAATTAACTCCTTCAAATTTACCGCGGAAATCAACAATTCGTATATGTTTACATCCTTTGGTGAAGACATTGATGTTGTGATTAAATCTCTAACTACATATGAGGATGTCGAATGTAATAGAACACTTGGCATCATATATAATTCTACTTCAAATATTTCTTATTCTGGAGTCGAGGTTAATATTCCTAATGATTTATCAACCTATGAAGTTGTCAATCTAGAAGGCTTATTTAAAG
>CAJOOD010000080.1 GCA_905236085.1 uncultured Bacilli bacterium | reverse complement strand
TTTTTGAAGCGGTTTTTGCTCTCATCATCAAACCTAAAGGAATCGCATATCTTACATATAGTCTTCCTAATCAAAACTATGTCATTAATAGAACTTAGAAATTCATAAACCTCATTTTGATGATAAATTGCTATTTCACAAAGAAGCCAGGCCTCAGCCATCATGACCATATATTCCTCATAAAAAGAAAAATATTTAAATGTTTTAATAATTCTCTTATCATTTGCAAACTTCATACCTAAAATATATCCCATTCTTCTTTTAAAAGTGTGTTCCGATTTGGAAAAGGCCGCAAAAAAGGGATAAAATTCATCAAATGTCGGCTTTTTAATGCTTCTATTTAAAGAATCGGTAACCGCCCAACCTTTAGCTTTATAAATGTACTTGTCTAAGAATTCTAGTTGCTCTTTAAAACTCTTACATCTTTTTAAACCAATGGTGAAGAAAGCAACAGCGAGTTCTTGCAAATCATCTATTTCAAATTCTTCTAATAACAAATCTTCATCTAAATAATGTTCATTAATTAAGCGCCTCAAATCTGGTGCTCTAACTCCAATCATATCATACGGACTATTTGATATGATTAACGCACCCTCTCGATATTTAAGGTCTTGATATTTATAAAGATGTTTTTTAAATTCCTGATAATTCATAAAATTATTATAATTAGGTTATCATAAAACATTAATTATTTTCAAATATTAATTAATATATCAATCGCTTCTTGCATAGATAATTCGCTTTCAAGTTTGAGTGCATATATTACCCAACTAATAAAGGTAAATATAGAAGAAAAAGCCTCAAATCACTGATATTTTGAGCAAAAATGTCATATTATTGTTATAGAACCATATTTTGATTTCAATATTGCCATACTAACACAAGGTAAAAAAAAGAAAAATTCTTACGAGAAGAACTTACTTTTTTTAGATTGGTGGGTACTGAGGGGATCGAACCCCCGACCTCCTGTACGTCAAACAGGTGCTCTCCCAGCTGAGCTAAATACCCATTGGCCTGGTGCCGACTATAGGAATTGAACCTACAACCTACTGATTACGATTCAGGTGCTCTGCCAGATTGAGCTAAGTCGGCGTCACTAGCAGCGCAGCAAATATAATTATATCGATTAATAATTTATTATCAAGTAAAAAATAAAAATAGGCCCATGACCATATGGTATAGAGCCTAATCTTAAGTTATATATTATTGCTTCGCTTGCCTTTTCTTTTTGATATATTTAACAAGCACCACTATTTCGTGACCCACAAGAACAACCAATGATAACAGTATTGTTATGAGCCATTGTTCCCATCCTAGATTAACAGTTTTAAATACATTCGTAATGCCAGGTATTTCGATAACCGCTAATTGGAGAAGGATACCAGCAACAAAAGCAATAAGCATCATAATATTTTTATGTTTAAATACTGTAAATACACTTCTATTAGTATCTGACATACCGAGCATATGTAATAATTCACCAAAGGCTAGAGTGGTAAAGGCCATCGTTTGAGCGGTATGAAGTATGGTAAGATTATTGCTGTATAATTCTTTAATGCCAGCATATGTATAAACACCATTCATCCACGCACATGATAAGTAGGCTAGCAAGACCGCAACAGTTAATATTGCGCCATAACCGATTGTGGATATAAGTCCACCATTAGAGAAGAAATTCTCTTTAGGATTTCTTGGCTTTTCTTTCATGATAGATGGGTCTTTAGGATCCATGCCTAGAGCAATAGCAGGAGTTGAATCAGTAATTAAATTAATCCATAACAAATGTATAGCGATTAATGGCGCTGGGAAGCCTAAACAAATAATAACAAACATCGCTAAGACTTCTGCAATATTAGATGATAAGAGGAAGATAACAGTCTTCTTAATATTAGTAAAGATACCTCTACCTTCTTCTACAGCCTTTTCAATTGAAGCAAAATTATCATCAGTTAGTACCATATCAGCTGCACCTTTAGCAACATCAGTGCCAGTGATACCCATAGCAATACCAATATCTGCAGCCTTTAATGATGGAGCGTCATTAACTCCATCTCCAGTCATCGCACAGATATTACCATTAACTTTAAATGCTTTAACAATTTGTACTTTATTTTCAGGAGAAACCCTTGCAAAAACCCTAGTTTTTTTACATAATTCGCACAATTCAGCTTCTGATAAATCATCGATTTCTTTGCCCATTACGCATTGGTCGATGCTATCGACAATTCCTAAATCTTTGGCAATAGCGTAAGCAGTATCTTTATGATCACCAGTTATCATAACAGTAGTAATGCCAGCTTCTTTAAATTTACTAACCGCTGGCTTAGCTTCAGGTCTAGCAGGGTCAATCATCGCAACTAATCCGACAAAGGTAAGGTTCTCTTCGCTGATTTTATCATCTTTAGAATAGGCTAAGGCTAAAACTCTTAGAGCCTTATCAGAGTATTCCTTATTAACATCATAGATATGATTGATATCTTCTTCGCTGATGTTTCTTTCTTCATTATCCACTAAGACATATTTAGTTCTAGCAAGAATAGAATCTAATGCGCCTTTAGTAAAGATTATAGATTCGTTATTTTCTAATTTGTGTTTGGTAGACATCATCTTACGCACACTATCAAATGGCAATTCATCAACACGTGGGTAAGATTCTTCTAAAGAAGATTTGTGCATATTGAAATCATTGGCAAAAGCAACTAAAGCAATTTCAGTTGGATCACCATATAATCCTTCATCTACCGTAGCATTTGAGCATAAAGACATTCCTCTTGCTAGTAATCG
>CAJOOD010000079.1 GCA_905236085.1 uncultured Bacilli bacterium | reverse complement strand
GATTTAACTGATTTTCGCAAGAGAATTAAATATATGGATGATAACCATATCGATGTCCAAGTCTTATCAATGACTTCCCCAATTTCGGAAAATGTGCCAAAGGAAGAGGCTGTTAAAGCTTGCATATTGGCAAACAATATCACCAAATCACATATGGATGAATATCCAGGAAGATTTCTAGGCTTTGCTACTCTTCCAATGTCAGATCCTATTAAGGCTAGTGAAGAATTAGAAAGATGTGTCAAAGAATTAGGTTTCAGCGGTGCCTTACTCGCAGGTAGATATAAAGGTCGTTTCTTAAACGAAAAAGAATTCTTACCTATATTTGCTAAAGCTGAAGAATTAAATGTTCCATTATATTTACATCCAGCCTTTATACCAAACGAAGTTAAGAAAGCCTATTATGATTCTGATGCATATTCAGAAAAAGTGTCCTTTGAATTATCTTCTGTTGGCTATGGATGGCATTCAGAAGTAGGGATTCAAGTCTTAAGATTAATCTTATCTGGCATCTTTGATAAATTCCCTAAATTGAAATTAATTATTGGCCACTGGGGCGAAACAGTTCCATGTTTTTTGGATAGATTAGATTTCATGCTCAATAAAAATGTCACCAAATTAAATAAAAATGTTAGCGAATATTTTAAAGAGAGTGTCTATATCACTCCAAGTGGGATAACTTCAACTGACCAATTAGAATATATCGTTAAATTAATGGGCGCGGAGCATGTTATATATTCTATAGATTATCCTTATGTTGACCCTAAAGATCCATATGGATTTTTGATGAATAGTTCATTAACCGATGAACAAAAAGAATTAATCGCGCATAAAAACGCGGAAAAAGTCCTGAATTTGCAGTGATTTTAAAATATTAAATAAAAAGCTCCGCTTCATAACGGAACTTAATAATAATTGAATTATGCGCCTTTCTTTCCATTAATTCCAACACGGAATGAATTGATTTCTTTGGAGTTTCCAACGACGAATACTTTATCGCCAGGAATAATCTTAGAATTACCTCCAGGAACAGAACCAACGCCATCTCTAACGATTAATACGACATTAACGCCGTATTTTTCTTTTGGCTTTAATGTGGCCAAACTAACAGGAACGAAGCCTTCGTTAACAACAATAGATACAACAGAATATTTAGAATCTAATTTAAAGAAGTCTTTATAATCATACGCTCCTAAGCGGTTAGCTAGCGATGAACCAGCATCTTTTTGAGGAGATACGACTTCATAAGCACCTAATTTGCTCATAATAGGGGCGTAGTAGTCATTATCCACTCTAACGATAATTCTCTTAACTCCCATTTGTTTTAAGATAACAGTGGTCAAAATCATCGCTCTTTCATTTTCACCAAAAGCAATAATTGCCGTATCGACATCTTGAATACCAATTTCTTTTAAAGCTTCTTCATCAGTAGCGTCTGCGACGAAAGCGGTATTAAGAATAGTAGATATTTTTCTAACAGCGGCTTCATCAGAATCAATAGCGATAACATCCATGCCTAGATTGATTAATTCCTCGACGACAGATGTACCAAATTGTCCTAATCCGATAACAGCATATGATTTTTTCGCGGCCATAAATAAGTCCTCCTATTAACCAACGAGAATGTCTTCTTCAACATAATCGAAATGTTTAGCGTCTTCTTGCCCAATACGAGATTCAAAGATTTGAATCAAGGTCATAGGTCCTAATCTACCCATAAACATCATAAGACATAAGACTATTTTACTAGCAAATTCTATATTAGGGGTACCATAAGCGGATACTCCTACTGTTCCAAATGCCGAAAAGCATTCAAATACCAAATTAACTCCATCAACATTATCCGCTCCTTTAGCGGCTATTTCAACAGCGCTCATCACACCAATGCCTACAATTAGGACCAACATACCTAAAAACATAATAGTCATAGCCTTAACAGCGTTATTGGGGCTGAATCTTCTTTTAAAAGCATTAACATTCTTACCTTTTAGGAAGGAAGTAATCGTTAATACAGTTAAGAAGATAGTAGTGGTCTTCATACCACCAGCGGTAGATAATGGTGAACCACCAATAAACATCAAAGCGCAACTCATAATCTTACCCGCTAAAGTGAGATCATTTTGATTATATGATGCTGCTCCTGCGGTTCTTAATGTTACGGATTGGAATAAGCAATCTATCACACTCATTGGATTATCGCTCTTAATCCATCTTTCAGTAACTAAGAATACCAAGAATCCTAATAAGATAAGAGAGACAGTCATAGTTAAAACTATCTTCGTAAAAGCGGACCATAATCTAATTTTTCTCTTACTAACTATATCAATAATCGCGACAAAAGATAGTCCGCCAAAAACGATTAAAACCATGGTGATAGCTAATAAATAATTATAAGCCCAAGTCGGCATAGAGGCTATAGTACCAACACCAGAGACAAAAGAAGTTGATCCTAATAAATCAAATCCAGCATTATTAAACATTGATACCGCATGGAATACTGATAACCATAAGCATTTTACGAAACTTCCATTAGATATAGTCCAAAAGGCAGGGAAATATAACCCAGTTCCAATAAATTCACATATCGCAGATATTATAATGATATGCATGACGAATCTTCTTAACTGCGATATAGAGGAAGCTCCAACGGCTTGAGTTAACGCGTATTTGTCTTTAAATTTTAATTTTTTTCTAAATAAGGTGATGATAAATGTAAAGATGGTAATAAAACCTAAACCGCCGATTTGAATACAAATTAATACAACGATTTGTCCGAATAGAGTTAAGTCAACACCTATCCCGTTAACTAATGTACATAAGCCAGTAACACATGTCGCAGAAGTCGCGGTAAATAAACAATCGATATAACTATCCCATTTCCATAAGCCATCGCTATTAGCCCAAGGTGTAACTAATAGGAGTGATCCAAGTGCGATAACCACCAAGAAGCTTATTAGAACCAAGGCAAACGGCGATATATTTCTTTTGACTTTAATATTGTTAATGATATTGTTCATAAAACTGATTATATTCTTGCGATTAGTAAAATACAATTTCACAAGTTTGTCAACGATTTCATTTCTAAATTATAAATAATTAATTATTTACTTGAAATATTTATAAATAATTGTAAATATAATCTTGTATCGAAAATAACAAGGAGAATTATGAAAAACGAATTTGTTGTAAATATCATTCATAGGCCTGAATTATCTCCAGAATACGCAGAAAAATCCGGTGGGAAAAAGGCCAAAAAAGTTTCTGAAGAGTCATTAGATATTTTCTTATTTCAACAAGAATGTGCACACAAAAATGGTTTGAAGACAACCATTCATATCACCTATGCATCATTATTTAATGACACAATTGTTAATGTTGCTAAAGAACATCATGAAAAATACGGTGATGAAATCGCCCTATCATTATTAGGGCTACCATGTCCTGAATTTAAAGCCAAATACAAAACAGAAGATTTCTGCATTTGGATGTTCTCTAAAGAAGATAAGAGAAAAATAGTTGATGATGTCTTTGGCTTGTTCTATGAGAAATTTGGTTTCTATCCAAAATCAACCGGGTCTTATTTCTTAGACGCTTACACTATTAATTATATTAAGGAAAAATACCCATCTGTCACATGTGCAGTTGCGACATGTTGGGAAGAAGGTTCTAAAGCCTATCATACCTGTAACAATTCCTGGTATACCTTCTTAGATGGTGGTCCATGGAACCCATGGATTCCTAGTAAAATAAATTCACATTGTCCTGCTTCTAGCAAGGAAGATGACTCTGGAATCGTGGCAATTCCTCACTTATCTCGAGATTTATTAGCCTGTTTTGATGGCAATGGTTCTAATTTTGGTACCCATCCTCAAAACGTTATCAGAGGCATGATTTATTATAAAGATGAAAACGGATGGCAATATCCATATCTATATAATTTAGTCGATCAATATAGACATCTTGCTAAATACAATAATGGTTATTCCTATAACATGATGTTTGTTGGTCCTGGCTGGTTAAATAAGATGGGTAGATGGGAAGCCCCATACGAATTATTAAAACAATCTTATGAAGATGGTATGGCTTATTATGGCAAACTCAAGAAAGAGGGTAACCTCATCGATATGACCATGTCTGAATTCGCTGATTATTATCGTAAAAAGCATCCAAATTACAACACTCCAGAATCCGCTTTATGGAAAGATATTCTCTATGGTTCAAATAAAGAATATTTCTGGTACGCTGATCCATTTATGAGAACCTGCTTAGACTTTAACCAAGGTGGGGCAATGATTGATTTAAGAAACTATGCCGCACGTGTCCCATTTGAAACCGGTATTGGTACTGATCACGTCTATGATGCGACATATCCATATCTCATCCAAGCTAATTACCGCGCAGGTTATTTCACTCACTATGCTGGCGCTGGAACATGTAAATCATGTAAAGTTACCTATAAAGGCGAAACCACTGATTTATGTCTAACTAGAACCATGGCAAAATATGAAAAAGTTGCAGAAGGAGTTAGATTAACTACCAATCCTGTTACCTTGCTCTTAGGTGGTGAAGAAGTGGTTATTCAATCTGTATTTACATTCTTAGAAGGTAAAGGAACCCTGCAAATCGAAAGAAATATTTTAAATAATGTCGAAGAAGAAGTAACCTTTACCGAATATATGACTGGTGCCTTTGGCATCCATGAATATCAAGATGATATGTCAAAATTAACATTACGTGTCGATGATGAAAAGATGAACTATCTATATAAAGGTAGAAAGATTATACATCAAAACGGTAAAGAAGCCGAAGTCATCATTCCTGATGTCTTTACATCTATTAAGATGTGGGGCGATAATGATGAAATCGCTGTCGAAGAAGGTATTGCCTTCTCACCTGTATATCATCTATCTATTAAAAAATCAGTTAAATCTGGAGGAATTAAAACATGGCTCAATCTAGCAAAGGCAAATTAAATTATCGTTGTCCGTCTTGCTTCATGCGTGATATCGATATGGATATGTTCTATGATGAAGAAGCAAAAGATTATTATTGTTTAAGATGTGGCTTCCATGGTTGTGAAGAAGATGTCTTAAGATTAAATGAACAAGCTCGTTATAGATATAAGATGCTCAAAAAAAGAGTGGTGTCTTTTAACGAAGATAATGAGCGTATTACTGTAGAGGATTATAAGGACAATTATTAAATATGATATTAGGTATCGATGTATCAACATATTTTGAAGAAGAAGCAGTGGGCGCTAAATATTACCATAATGGTAAGGAAATAGACCCCTTAAAGCAATTCATCAATCAAGGCGTTAATTATATGCGCATTAGAGTGTGGAATAATCCATATTCTTTAGACGGCAAACCTTATCTAGGTGGCTCTTGCGATGAAGATAATTTCATCAAACTCGCTAAAAAGGCTCAAGAATATGGCTACCACATCATTTTAGATTTGCATTATTCAGATTTCTGGGCTGACCCAAATAAGCAAACATGTCCTAAAGAATGGCAAGGTTTAGAATTTGAAAAAATCGTGCAAAACGTGGAAAATTTTACAAAAAAAGTCCTGATTCACGCGAAAAATGAAAATATTAACGTGGAATATATCCAAATCGGCAATGAGACAACACATGGAATGATTTGGCCATATGGTCGTTTAGATTATTCCGTTAAACCTCATGGTAATTTTGATAAATTAACGACTCTCTTTAAAGCGGGAATTAAAGGCGCTAAAGAAATATTCCCCGAAATTAAAACCATCATCCACTTAGAAAGAAGTTTTGATCAAGCGGTCTATTATGAATATTTTGACCAATTAAGAAAATATAATGTCGAATTTGATGTTATAGGTATGTCTTATTATCCATATTGGCATGGTAATTTTGATGAATTCTTCGCTAATGTGAACATGTGTAAAAAAGAATTCCACAAAGATGTTATGGTTATGGAATTAGGTTATGGTTTTACTTTAGAAGACTATCTATTAACCAATAATGGTGTTAATCATATGGTTATTAACGAAGAATCCGCGAAGGAATTTATCGATAAATTACCTTATCCAATATCTAAAGAAGGACAAGGTAAATTCATCAAACGCTTCTTAGAATTATGTCGTGAAAACGAAGTATTAGGGGTGAATTATTGGGAACCATTATGGATTCCAGGTAATGGAATTTGTTGGGCTTCTAAAGAAGGACAAGAATATATCAATGAAGTTGGCAAATCCACTCGTAATGAATGGGCAAATCAATGCTTCTTCGATTATGAAGGTAGAGCCAATCCAGCATTTGATGAATATAAACAATAATTTATGAAATTGAAAGCAAAAGAAAGAAAATTTTTTATCGCCTTATTAATAACATTTTCCTTGTTATTTGTTTTAGGCGTTGTTTCTTTTATTTACGGTATTGTTACGGTAATTAATGATGGCTCATTTAGTAATAACGTTTTTGAAACATTCTATATGGGTATTCATTTAATCATATGCGCTGTATTAGCCAGTTTATGTGTCAATGCTTTAAAAAGAGGCTCATTTGTATTAAAAGATTTGGCGTTAGTTAATGGTCAATATCTATCAAAAGGATGGCGAATTATAGGGTTTATTTTCGTAATCCTTGGTTTTGTACCTTTTATTTATTTCTTATTAATATTATTTGGAGTTCCTCTTTTTAATTTCAATTTCCCATTGATGTTAATATTAGATTTAATCAACGCCCCATTAACTTTATGCGTTATGGGGTTAGCCCTTATTATTTATCCTTATGTCAGATTAGAAAAAAAATAATAAGTTACATTATCGTTATATTTTTATATAATATAAGTATCTATTTCGGAGGTAGAAAATATGAAAAAGAAGATCGCATATCTTGCTCTTGGTATTTTTTCGCTGTGTGTAACAGCTTGTAATGCCGGTTCTAATGGACCAGATATGAGCAGGACATACGAAAAACTAGATTCTGATACCTTATATGTCAATAAAGTAGAGAATTTAGACAACGATTTCATTATGGGTATGGATGCCTCTAGTGTTATTGCTGAAGAAGCTAGTGGTGTGAAATATTATGACTATGATGGAAAAGAAGAAGATGTTTTTAAAGTCTTAAGCGATTCAGGGATCAACTATATCCGTGTGAGAATTTGGAATAATCCTTATGATGCAGATGGCCATGGTTATGGTGGTGGTAACAACGATTTAGCCAAAGCTATTGAAATCGGTAAACGTGCGACTAAATATAAAATGAAATTATTAGTCGACTTCCATTATTCTGATTTCTGGGCCGATCCTGCTAAACAAATGGCTCCAAAAGCTTGGGAAGGTTTAGAATATTTTGATTTACAAGATGCCTTATATAACTACACCAAAGAATCATTACAAGCCTTAAAAGATGCGGGAGTAGTGGTTGGCATGGTCCAAGTTGGTAATGAAACCAATGGTGGCAAAATGGCGGGCTTATCCACACCTGATATGGGCTTCTTCTGTGCCTTATTCAATAAAGGTTCAGAAGCGGTTAGAGAAGTCTTCCCTGAAGCACTTGTTGCTGTTCACTTTGCTAACCCAGAAAAAACTAACAATTATCTCAACTGGGCTGCAGATTTAGATAGAAACGATGTCGATTATGATGTATTTGGTTCATCTTATTATCCATATTGGCATGGAACATTAGATAATTTATCAGGTGTATTATCCACAATCGCCGAAACATATAATAAAAAAGTCATGGTCTTAGAAACATCTTATGCCTATACCGGCGAAGATACTGACTTATTCTCTAACACCATCGGTGAAACATCTGGTTATGATTATAAACCATATCCATTCACCATTGCTGGACAAACCAATCATATTAGAGAAGTCACTGACACCATCGCTAATAAGACCACAAATGGTATTGGGGTCTGTTATTGGGAAGGCACATGGATTTCTGTTGGTGATGATTGGGAATCCAATAATTCCAAATGGGAAAATTATGGTTCTGGTTGGGCTACATCCTACGCTGGTGATTATGATCCAAATGACGCTGGTAAATGGTATGGCGGATGTGCTGTTGATAATCAAGCCATGTTTGACGCTACTGGCCATCCACTTGAATCTTTAAAAGTTTGGAATTTAATGAGATTTGGTAACGTTACTCAAAAATATGTCGATGGTATTGAAGATGCTTATGTCTCATATTACACATATGAAGACTTTAAATTACCAGAAACAGTAAACGTTATCTATAATGATAATTCTAAAGCCGCAATCCCAGTCGTATGGGAAGAATTTGATATTGCCGCTGCTAAAGCTGCTGGTAATGCTAAATATGACATCAAAGGTGATGCTCAAGGACAAGAAGTCTATTGTCACTTAACCATCCTTGAATATAACTTCATTGAAAATTTCGGTTTTGAAACCGGTGATTACGATCCATGGGTCATGACCAACTTAAGTGAAACTCAATTATCTGATACTTATAAAGTCCAAGTTACTGCAGAAAATCCACAAACTGGAAAATATGCCGCTCACTTCTGGGCTCAAGCTGCTAATGTCGTCAACTTTGAAGTTGAACAAGAAATCACCGTTGAAAGAGCGGGTATCTATAAATATCAAGCCTCATTCTTAGGCGGAACTGCTGCAGAACCTGATTTAAGTCTGCAAAACATCTATATTTATGTCAAAATTAATGATAAAATGCTCTATACCGCTCCTGGTAAAATCACATATTATAACGATGGCTATAGTGATGCCAAGATTAACAACATTGAAATTAAAGATGGAGACAAGATTGTCGTAGGATTCCATGTCGAAGCATCTCAAGCTGGCTCTTGGGGCGATGTTGATGACGCTATGTTCAACTTTGTAGCATAATTATGAAAAGATCTAATTTGTTCTTACTAGGCATTGTCGCTATATTATCCTTAACCGGTTGTAGCGG
>CAJOOD010000078.1 GCA_905236085.1 uncultured Bacilli bacterium | reverse complement strand
TGACAAAAAAGAGGGATAAAAAATAAGGGGAATAGTTTGTAAATTCGCTAACTAAGGCAAAATATCGCCATTCTGCAAAGAATTTAAGAAAAATTTGGTTCTGAATGACCCTGTTTTCTTTCGTTTCTTAGAAGCCTTTTAAAAAGCTATATGTTTTTCAGCAGCCTCAGATTTGCAAGTTTTTTAATTAATTCATGGCTTTTTCAAGATTATTAGCCAGAAATTTTACTTAGGGTTCCTGAGGCGCCATTATCTAAAACATATATAGCAAGATTACCTTGTCCAGAAATACTTGTTGATAATGTTCCTCCACTAACTGTGTAAGAATTTCCACTTACTAAATCCACATATTTCCCATTTGGTAAACCGGTAAATGTGTGTCCACCAGAAATAGATACAACCGCTAAAGAGTCAATATTATTTGTGGTATATCTTCTAACAAATCCTAATTCACCAAAAGATTTATATTGTCCTTTAGAAAGAGCAGGGACTTTTTGTCTTATTTTATTTAGCATTCTTATATGTGTTGATAAGGTTGATGATAATGTGGATTGAACTTTTCCAGAAGCAGTATATTCTCCAAATCCTGTCGCATTAACACTACCTTCGAGGTTTTCTCCATAATAGGCTCTTCCGCTATTAGCAAGAGCAATATTTGGTCCTTCATCAATAGTCTTGCCCTTTTGGAATTCAATCTCTGAGCCATAATATAGACATGGGATACCACGGAAAGTAAACAATAAGGATAGATTTTCTTTCCATGCACTTGTTCCCATATTATATCTAACTTTTTCAATTCCGTCTGGTCCATAGTCGTGACTATCGACATAGGTGACGTTATATGTTGCATCGTTATATACATTGTCATTATTAACAGCGATATTATAAGCATCACGAGCATATTGGAAATTCCAATGCATTGGGAAATCAATAACACCAACTCCACTTGATTGAGAATAATCAGGTGTATGATAATTTAATCCGTTTAGATAAGCATTCTGGCTAGTTCTTTGATTGGTGTTGCTGTTGTCATTCCAATTTTCTAAAGTTGATGCTTCATTTGTTACTCTATCGCCCCAAGCATATGTTTTATTTTCTTGCCAGGTATAAAATGGTGCAGAATCACAAGCTTGTCCATGATTCCAAACTTCTCTAACCCTAGTGCAAACTTCACCAAACATATAGAAATAATTATTTCCACATTTTTCAGCGATTTTATATAGGCCAGGCCAGAGATATTTATTAAATGTTAATCTGGATATATGTTTCATGGTATCGATTCTAAAAGCATCGACGCCCATTTCAATAAATTTGCTATAAGCTTCTATCAAATAATTGGCCACGGTTGGATTTTCAGTATTTAAATCTACGCAATCGCCAGCCATTTGACCGGTTTGTTCAACATATTGTTCATATGACATGTTCTTTTCATGGTGATAGATATTATAAGCATCTTTTGAGCCTTTCATAGCGTCAATTCTTGCTCCATATTGGTTACTTAAAGATTCATAATTATCCGGTAATAGTTTAGAATCTTGATTTCTAATCAGCCCACTCATTGTCGCATTATTTGCACTATCATAATAAAACATTGGGAACATATTCTCTTCGCCAAAATTGCAAGTATGATTAAAGACGACATCTAATATGATTTTCATGTCTCTTTTGTGCGCTTCATTTATGACAGTTTGGAAAGAGACATCTTCAGATAAATATCTTGGATCAACATCTTTAAAATTAATAGCATGATATCCGTGATAGTCATATCCTGATGCATTTTTGACTACAGGAGTAATCCAAATTGAGGTAAAGCCCAAGGCTTTGATATAATCCATTTTTTGAATTAGACCTTTGAAGTCGCCTCTCCATTCAGGATCACTAGAGGAATTATTTTTTCCATCCCAACATCTAACATTATTGGATGAATCGCCATCATAAAATCTAGTAGTAATCACGAAATAGATACTCTCATCTCTAAAGTCCATACGATTACCAGTGTATTTAGATTTAACAGTACCAGTGTAATTTTTTACCGCTGGGAGTTCACTATAGTCACTTGCGGTATCAACAATTGTATATTCGCCTTGAGGAATATCGCTTGGTGGATTATATTCACTACTACTTGAATTGTTAATTGAGGAGGGTTTAGTGGTGGCCAATTCACCTGATACACACCAATAATATCCAGCATGAGAAATGCTTAAATCTCTAGTTTGAGAACCGCTGTTATTATTAAATATAATATTAAAAGTGGTATGATCTGTAAAATCATAAGTAAGCCAAGTATCATCATATTTTGACATTCTAGTTCCTGGCCAACTTCCTACTAATTCGGTGACTTTATCGTTTTCATTTATCCAAGCGTATGTATATTGATATTCATTGGATTTAGCGAATACTTTTACATAATCGATTGCGGGAAGTGTTTCTTCACTTTCTGTGCTATTATTATCAGTACTTGTCTCAGTACTAGAAGAATTATTAGATCCTTGGGATTGGGATGCTTGTTCTCTTTCACTATCTCCTCCTATACTAGACGTGGTATTAGAAGTTGCGCATCCACAAATAAATGCTGAAATGAGCGTTAACGCTAAAAGAATTTTATGTTTTTTCATAATTTAATTTTGCCAAATTATTTGCTTCTTTTCATTAATAATTTCATTATTTTTCTTTTTTAAATCAAGAAAGTTAGCTATTTATGAATAGTAAAATCCATTAAAATATACGATTTTTGCTGAATATTTGGATATTCATCCTCATTTGCAAGCTTTTAAGTTAAGAAAATAAATAAAGTCGTTCGATATTTCGAATGTGGGTAATTTTTCCTACATATAGATTCTAATGAATAAAAAATAGACAGACATCTGTCGAAAATCTTTTTTTGAAACAAACGGCACTGATGATAATCTTTTTCCTATTATTCTATCTAAAGGCAAATAACATATAGTAAGGCAAATACGTTAAATTGTCACCAATATTAAATTGTATTGAGTTTCACGATTTTTTGCATTGAGGCATTGACTTACCTTGTAAAAATTTAAAAAATCGTGATTTTTTTATGAAAAATAGCTACTTTTTGGAATAATTTTAATGAGTCCACCAAGATTCACTGAAATCAAACCTAAAGGAGCTTTTTTCTATGTTTTATTTTAACAACTTAGT
>CAJOOD010000077.1 GCA_905236085.1 uncultured Bacilli bacterium | reverse complement strand
TAATTTCTCAGCATCAGGGGAGATAATCTCTATCTCTTTTTGATATTTATCTTGATGCAATTCTATTGGATCACCGTTTCTTAAATCGATTACTTTATTAGCGGTCTTAACATATGGCTCAACATCTTTAATAACACCTGCAACTAATAAATTTAATTTAGGGAGAATGAATATTTTAATTAATTCCACGACCACTTGTATAACCCACACTATGAGCATAAGAGTGGTTAATATAATAGTGATAGGTTTTACATTGTTAACAGCGATATAGATACCATAAATAGAAGCCCCTAACGATATACCTCTAACTAATAATCTAGATATTTTATATATTCTTTTAACTACCTTTTTAGCAAATTTGATTTTCATATTACGGGTAGTGATTACAAAAATGGTATATGCGCTGAATAAAGATAATAAAACAATATTGATGATAAGATTTCCAATGCCAGTAATTATTGCATATGTGTAATAAGAAATAATCAATAAAGCATGTAAAATCCTTAATATCAATAAATAGGTATTAATCTTTTTATTAAATATACTTAAAGCGCTTTTAGAATATTCCCACATAATTAATTTTCTTTAAAAATAAGTACTTTTTGCGGCATTATTTAATTCCACAGGTTACTTTAGTGGTCTCATTTGTATTACCCCAAATCTTACACGCAAATTCAGGATGATCAATAAATGGATTTCTATTGCCTTGTAGATATTCCGCTCCATCGTTACGGCATTCTTCTCTAAGCTGAACACTATATTCTAAATTCCATTTTAATAAATCAGATAATTTACCCATGAGGTAATCTGGATTAGCCTTAGTTGTGTAATGATAACTTTCATCGATTAAAGATAATCTAGAATCTGCAATACAACAATAGAATATGACTCTAGCCGCATCTCCGCGATATGTTTCATCACCAAATGATTCCATTGCTGGATCCCAACCTTGAGAAGTTGACCTCATGCCTTCGACAAAGAAGGAATTACCCCTGGCAGCATTTTCTGATTCAATTGTTGGTCTAGTCATATGAATGTCGGCTTCTACATAGCTGCCTCCATGAGAATTTGGCCATGTGTGTTCTCTATTCCATGTAGTTGCATGATTGCCAGAATAGAAACTTAAAACATAATCGCCATATTTATGACCGTTATTATCAACTTTATAATTTTCTGGATCAAAATCGGTATATTTAAATGGAGAACTAGAGATACTTGTTCCCATTGCTTTATAACCTACTGTTTTTTCTCTTTCTTTTTTGTTAATCGCTTGCAATTCCTCTAATAAATCTTCACCAGTTAGACCCTCACAAGTGCTGTAATATGCTTCGTAATGTTCTTCAGAAGATGAGGACGAAGAAGACTCTTCACTGCTAGAAGATTCTTCGGAAGAGGACTCTTCGCTTGATGAGTTTTTCTCACTACTGGATGATTCTTCAGAGGACGATTCTTCATTACTGGACAATTCTTCGCTCGATGAACTTTCTTCATCACTTGAGGATTCTATGGAAGAAATTTCCTCACTACTACTTGCTATTTCTTCGCTGGTAGTTGATGTCTCACTGCTGGTTAAAGAAGATTCACCGCTAGAAGAAATATCGCTTCTTGGATTTACACTACAAGAGCATAAAGAAGCGAGCATAATTAATAAAGTTAAATATTTTGTTGATGTTTTCATAAGCACTAATATTGTAACACTTTAATGAATTAAAACTAGTAGCGAGATTTATATCGATGAGGAGACATCCTTAATAGGGCCACCTAAAGAAAAGATAACTATTATGCAAGCAATGATTAATAAAATGATGACTCCCATGACAATTAAGGCGGTAAAAGGTATTTCTATTTTTTTATTAACCTCTTCATTATCTTCGTGTAGATCTTTTGTGGGTCGATAATTAGGATCTTTTTTAGCTTCTTCTTCTAATATTTTCTTTCTTGATTTAAACATATCTATTTCCCAAACTTTCTAATAATTGGATCTAATGTTGTCAATAATAATGTATTAAACGGAATAGTAAAAAACATGGTCATGAATTGAGTGATTAATATAACAAGGAATAAATCCATTGAAAATGATAAACCTTTCATCAATGAACCAAATAAACACATGATAAAGAAATCTAACAAGAAAGATGCGAAACCTATTTGATAGATATTAAATACTCTATTTTCATCATTTTTGATTTTTTTATCGGCGATTTGCATGAAAATTATCATCATGACATATAAAGCAAACATCATAATTGGGAAGGCTATTTTCATCCATAAATCAAATTTATAACCAGAATTAACAATAAAGGCAATATTATCAGAAAAGACAATTACTAAAGATATGGCCACTAGGACAAGAGCCAGAATGGAATACATAATAATCTGCATTTTCTTCTTATCTTTTAATTTGATGATAAAGCCAAATAATATACCAGCGAAGAATCCTAATAATAAATAAGTTAAAGTTATCAAAGGGAAGAAGCCAAAAGTCTTAATATCAAATATGAAATAACCTAAAACGTCCACCATCGCTCCAATAAAAGCGCCATAAATAGGACCTAATAATAATCCCGCGAGCATTATAAGAGCGGGCCCACCAAAGGCAATGCGAACAAATGGGACTGGAATATATGGATATCCTATTTGCACCACTTTATTAAAAATCACTCCAATTGCGATTAATATTCCGCTTAATGCAATTCTTTTAACCGAAGAGACTTTAAATCCCCACCAAAAAGAACGGCTATTCATCTTTAAAGGCTCCCTTCTTAAATAGATCAGAAACATGTAAGCCAAAGGCTAATGAGCCGGTGATAAGGATGATATCATTTTGATATTCATTCATCTTATCTTTAATTAATTTTATATAATCTTCTTCATAATTATATTCATCAAGGAATAGGAAATATTCGTCTTTCTTTCTAGCCCTATTATGTTTAAATGTTGTTAAGGTTATATCTTTAGATACAAAAGATAGTTCAGCAAACATTCTTTCAATATTCTTGTCTTTAAATGATGAGAAGATAACATGTAATGGTTTATCCCCTATTATTTTTTCTAATGATTCTCTTAAAGCCGCCATCGCATGAGGATTATGCGCTCCATCGATAATTACTAAAGGATTATTAGATACTACTTCCATTCTTGATGGCATCTTTAATTCTAATAATGATTTTCTAATATTATCTTCGCTTACTGGATATCTATCTTTTAGTTGTTCTATTGCGGTTAAGGCAATACTAACATCTAATAAAGTAAATAAAGATAAGAATTTAATTTTTAAATGTTCATATGGTTTAACAGTAAAGTCATAACCATTATCCACTAATTTTTCAAATAAATAAGAGGTGTTTTGCACGATTTTTGCATTATTTTCTCTTGCTACTTCTTTTATAACTTCTAGAGCATCATTTTCTAATGGGCCGATGACAACGATATTATCTTCTTTAATTATGCCAGCTTTTGCTTGAGCGATTTCTGTTAGTGATGAGCCTAAATATTCCGTATGTTCTAAAGATATAGAAGTGATAATAGATAGGATGCTATCCGCGATATTGGTTGCGTCATCTTCTCCACCCATTCCACATTCAACAATACATATATCTAAATGAAGTTTTTTAAAATATTGATACATGACAAATGTCTCAACTTCAAATTCAGATAAATCATATTTTTTAATATTTTTATCATATTCTTCTACGATGGAGATAAATTCCTCTAAAGGGATATTATTTCCGTTTATTCTAATCATCTCTAAAGGTGATAAATAATATGGAGAAGAATAATAGCCAACCTTATATCCTTGATTAGAATATATATCGCTTAATACCTGCCCCACTGTTCCTTTTCCATTGGTGCCAGAAATATGAATAAATGGTAAGTCAAATGAGAATTTAATTTTGTGTAAAAATGAATCAAAATTATCCCTTTGATATTCGTTTCTTAATCCTGATAAATATTCTTTTAATTCGTCTAAGGTTTTCATATTAGATATAATTTATCATTAAAGAATATTAATTTAAACTACCAAGAATAAATAAAGATGGTAAAATATTTATCGCTATGGGTGAAAAAGGAATTAAAATCATAACCACGAATAAAAAAGCTCACTTCAATTACTTCTTATCTGACTTCATTGAATGTGGGATATCCTTAAGCGGTACAGAGATTAAATCATTAAGAACTAATGGCTGTAGCTTAAGCGATGCTTACGTAATTATTAGAAATTACGAAGCCTTTGTTTTAAACATGCATATCTCTCCATATAAGCAAGGAACTATCTATAATCTTGATCCAGTTAGAAATAGAAAATTATTATTACACAAAAAAGAAATCATCAAATTAGATTATAAAGTTAATCAAGGCGGCTATACATTAGTGCCCACAAAAGTGTATTTAAAAAACGGAAAATGTAAAGTAGAAATAGCCTTAGCCAAAGGTAAGAAATTATACGATAAACGTGAAGACATTAAAAATAGAGATATCAAGAAAGATATCGATATGAATATTAAAAACCATAACGATTATTAATCATTTCAAAATTTAATACTTTTTTTGCTCAGATTTTTTACTTTTTTGCTTAATTATAATTGCCTTTATTTGTTATTGATTAAGTAACCATTTTGGTTGCAATATAAGAAAAGGTAACCAATACGGACATATGAAAAATATTAGAGAATTAAGAGACAGCACCAAATTAACACAAAAAGAATTTGCTAAAAGATATAGCATTCCTTTATCTACACTTAGAAAATGGAAACAAGGAGAAACTAGACCTCCGCGTTATCTCGTTAAACTTATAGAGGAGTCTCTTCCTGTGTCTAAAGAAAGGCTGAAAAAGATAGTCAGCAAAACCAACAAGACATATTATGTAGACATTGAAAATAAGCGAGTTTGTGACTCTTTAGGCAATTGGATTTCATTTAAGGAAGATTTTAATGGTGTTATTGAATCTAATTCTGCGATATATATCGAAAGACTATTTAATGGATTTTATGAACTAGTAGAGAATTTCAATGATGACTTATATTACGATAAAAAAGAAAAAATACTTTGGGGATAATTTGAATATGTCAAATAAAGAAAATTATTATTTAATGCACAAAAATATTACAGTATGTCTTTTAAGCATATCTCCAGATGGTGAAATGACACTAGGTGCCAAATCCGTTGATAACATCAAACATTTTCCTGTTGGAGGCAAACTTAATGATTCAAAATTCGCAGATTGGTGGAAGTCCTAAAAATAGAGAGGTAATATTACACCTGATTTCTCTATTTATAGAAACGATATTAAAGAAGAGCAGGAAAGATATGAAATTATTGAGAAATTATTTTATAAAAAATTAGAGGCTCTAAAAGATTTTCAAAACAAAAAAATAACTAATAAAAGATTATAATTCCAGTTATTTTAAAAAAATCTGGGCGATTTGCTCAGATTTTAGTCTTTTTTATTCCAAGACAATAATGCCCCTATTATGGTAATAGAGACTATAACAATGATAGTAACTATGATATATGTGGTTTTATCAGATATTTCCGAAGCCAATATATTTAAGAACATAATTAATCCACCTTATTATTTAAGAATACCATCTTTTGTCTAAATAGATAATTATCATTCATAATAGAAATGACATATTTCGTATTCTTTTTTGCATAACCTAAATTTGGTAAAGAGCACATCATGACTTGATATATAAAATACATAGTTATGGTATAACAAATGCAATTTAATAAAGACATATCTACGAGAAGTGATAAACCAAATGTTATCGGACCAAATATAACCACTAAAACCGATAAAGATGTTAGATGTGGTTTTAATATATGTCTCCATAAGATGAGGAAATATTCTTTTGCAGAAGACTTAAAGACAATAGTAAGAATAAATTCAATTAATAATATAGTTGCGAATATAAGAGAAGCGATAAGAGTGGCTTCTTCTATAGTTAAATATGCTTTAAAGATAAAGAAAGCACCTGTTGGTACACCAATAAGTAAAGCAAAGAAGATGATTAATCTAACAATAAATCCCGCTTTGTTGTAATTAGCGCCTCTCCATACCCCGATAAGATAAGAAAGCACTAAGACGATAAATAATAAGACACCACAGGCGATTAACATATAAATGAATCCCTGAGAATCATTAAAGGCTGGGAATATCATTGATAAGGCTAGAACAAATACAATTGGCAATAATATGAATGAGAAAGCATGAGCTATCATCTTGCGATTCATCACCGTTGGCGCTAAATCAGTATTTTTCATCAAAGAATCTTCTACTTCTGGACGGTATACACGATTATATTTAATTAATACTGGTAAAACAAATATGAAGCCACACACTAAACCATTTGTCGTAGGCACAAATAAATTAAGGGTTTCAAAGCAAGCATATATTGATACCGCGGATACACCGATTAAAGATAAGACATAGATGTGGGCTTTTCTTTCCTTGATAATCATTTTAAATATATAGGCTACAAAGATTCCTATGACGCTGAAATTAACCATTAAGCCGAGGATACCGCTGTCGCCTAAGGTTTGAATATAACCAGAATCAGCGTATATCGCAGTGGAGAACGAACCGCGATAATCTTGCATAATATATAAGAATTGTCCTCCACCAAATCCTATTATCCAATCGCTTGGATCTTGGAATAATTTTAATGTGGCTTCCCATAATGGAATTCTTCCAGATAAGGTAGAGACATTTTTACTAAAAATTGTGGTTTGGGTAAATTTAATGAAATTAACCATAAATTGAACGCCATCTCTATACATCAAACACACCATGGATATGAGTGAAATAGATATCATTATGAATAGTCCAAGACATAAGGTATTTCTAATTGGATGGGTCTTGATGGTTTTAAAATATTTATACACTAAATAAGCAAGAACAAAGAACAAACTTACATAAATGGATGTCGCAGAAGTTGTAAGTAATAATTGTGCAAAGAACACAATAACAAACAACCAATGCCACCAATGAGCTTTAATTTCATGAATCATGATAATAGCAAATACCGCCATCATCATCATGGAGCCAAAGGTGTTCTCATTATAAAAGAAGGACATAATAGAAGGATAATGACTTATGGGTTCATCACTAAAGATTAACTTATAGGAATCCATTTCTTTAAAAACAGAAAAAACGGAAGAAAATAAGGCTGCTGCAACAATAAACCAATAAACCCAGACAAGAGATTTAACTCTAACAATTCTTCGCGGTAAGACTAAATAAGTGCAATAGAATATGATAGCCCCAATAAGAATTCTAATCGTAAAATAGATTTTATCACCATTTGTGATATGTAAATCAAATGTTCTTCCGTCTATGGTCATAGTTGGAGAATTAAATCTCCATATGCCAATGAGATTGATAATGACATAAATGATGATTAAAGGAAATATCACCCAAGTAATTTTAGTATGGTTATATTTAGCTTCTATAATGAGATATATCAAGGCTGGAACTAATACAGCAATAGAAACAAAAACAATTTCAGACATGGTAAATGGTATTAATTTTTGCCCAACAAAAACATTGATGCCTTCCATAAAGAAAACACCTAACACCAATATCACGTAATATAGAATCGTGATTAATCCAAACCTATACCTGCCCGTATTCATAGCATTAAAGATTGTATCACAGCCACTAGAAATAATAAAGTTAAATAGAAAATTCGTGTTTTGCAAGAAAATATAATCGTGCGCATGAGGCGATATTTACGAAAAATACTTTTTTTCGAAAATATAACTATAATTTCAAGATGCTTTTTTCCGTTATTTTGATATTTTTTTATTGCAAAAACGGCATATTCTAAGAAAATTTGCAAACAAAAAGAGCGGACTAGCCGCCCTTAGAGTTTATTGAT
>CAJOOD010000076.1 GCA_905236085.1 uncultured Bacilli bacterium | reverse complement strand
TTTTATAGATTAATTTAAAAAATGAAATAGATAACATGTTTGAATTAATTTGTATTTATTCACGAATTATTTTGAATTTATTTGAATTTTAATGAATATGGTGTAAAATAAAGTCATAAAGGAGGACTCGCTTATGGCTATAACGTGGTTCAGTGCGAAAGAAAGAAGTGGTACTGCATCTTTTTATTCCACGAACATAACTCTTAATACTATTGCCTCGGTTCCATTTGAATACGCCTATCGCGTACAAGTTGGCATTGATGATAAAGGCAACATTGTCATTCAACCTCTATCCAAAGAAAGAGTTATAAGAGGGGATTTAGATGAATATGCCATTCAATCTATCGCTATTAAAAAGACCTATTCTCGTATCTCTTCAACTCCATTGATGAAGCGTATCTCACAAGCTTTATCAATAGAATTATCAGATACCCCAGTAAAATTTGAAACAGCGTGGGACGAAAGAGAAAATATTCTCACAATTCTCACCAGTAAGGAGCCGATAAAAAATGGATAACTTTATGTGGATTATTTGGCTATCAATATTCGTGGTAGCCCTAATTGTAGAAGCCGCAAGCGCGGAAATTGTCTCTGTTTGGTTTGCTTTAGGTTCGATAATTGCCCTTGTCTTATCGTTCATACCAGGCGTTGAATGGTGGATACAATTAATTGTCTTCCTAGTCGTCTCAGCGGCAACATTACTATGCTTAAGACCATTCATATCCAAGCTGATGAAAAGAAACATCATCAATTCTAATGTGGACGAAATCATTCACAAAAAAGGAAAAATGGTTAAAGGTTGTGATGAATTAAACCATGGAGAAGTGAAAATCAATGGAGTGGTATGGACTGCTATCTCTAGTGATGAACATCAGGCTATCTCAGAAGGTGCTTTAGTAGAAGTACTAGCGGTAGATGGCAATAAATTAGTAGTTAAAGAAATTAAAAAGGAGAATTAAAAATGCAAGGATGGCAAGTAGCGATATTAGTTATATCGATTGTAGTATTAATTATTTTACTCATCTTCATCACCAGAATTCGTGTCATTAGACAAACAGAAAAAGCAATCGTTGAAAGATTAGGTGGTTATAGCAGAACTTGGGGTACAGGTTTACATATGTTAGTGCCTTTTATAGATAAAGTAGCCTACAAGGTTTCTATGAAAGAACAAGTACACGATTTCCCTCCTCAACCAGTTATTACTAGAGATAATGTTACAATGCAAATTGATACCATTGTCTTCTTCCAAGTTACTGATCCAAAATTATATGCTTATGGCGTAGAAAATCCTATTAATGCGATTGAAAATCTATCTTCCACGACATTACGTAATATCATTGGTGAATTAGATTTAGATGAAACATTAACTTCTCGTGATGTTATCAACACCAAGATGAGATCTATCTTAGATGAAGCAACCGATCCATGGGGAATTAAGGTCAACCGTGTTGAAGTTAAAAACATCTTACCTCCAAAAGATATTCGTGACGCGATGGAACGTCAAATGAGAGCGGAAAGAGAAAAAAGAGAAAAAATCCTCTTAGCAGAAGGCCAAAGACAATCCGCTATCTTGATTGCTGAAGGTGAAAAAGAATCTGTTATCTTAAACGCTGAAGCACAAAAACAAGCTGCGATTAAGTCCGCAGAAGCTGAAGCTGAATCAATTAGAAAAGTTAAAGAAGCTGAAGCTGAAGGTATCATCTTAGTTAGAAAAGCGGAAGCCGAAGGTCTTGAATTATTAAAGAACGCTAATGCTGATGATAAGGTCTTAACATTAAAATCTTATGAAGCGATAGCTAAAGTTGCTGATGGAAAATCAACCAAACTTATCATTCCATCAAACCTCGCTGGCGTTACCTCTTTAGCGGCCTCAATTAAAGAAGCCCTTAAAGAAGATGATAAAAAATAATTAATCAAAAACCTATTAATCCCCAATGCAATTTGCAAAGGGGATTTTTTCGTATTTCACATCAAAAAGCCTATATTTTTTCAATATTTTCAATTTTTGCTTAGTTTTTTAAGCAATTATTTGCCAAAAGGATTTCAAAATATTTCATAATTTGAAAATTGAATGTTATAATCATTAGGCGAGTGAACTTATGAAATTAGTTGTAGGATTAGGTAACCCAGGAAAAAAATATGAAGATACTAGACACAATATGGGATTCATGGTTGTGGATGCTTTCACAACGATGGCACGTATTGATG
Organism: uncultured Bacilli bacterium; assembly: GCA_905236085.1. Classification (GTDB taxonomy): domain Bacteria; phylum Bacillota_I; class Bacilli_A; order RFN20; family CAG-826; genus CAJOOD01. Next base: position 11,472 of record CAJOOD010000076.1, on the reverse strand, counting down.
TTGATAAAGAATTATTTTCTGGACTCATTGGACGTGGAAAAGTATTTGATGAAGATGTGATATTCTTAAAACCAACCACTTTCATGAATTTGAGTGGCGATTCTGTTCAACAAGTTGTTCATTATTTTAAAATTCCTACCGAAGACATCATTGTAATTTATGATGATATGGCCATTCCTCCAGGAGAAATCAGATTAAGACTAGGTGGCTCCAGCGGAGGACATAAGGGCATTCAAGACATCATGCAAAAGCTTGGAACCCAAGATATCAAACGCATTCGTGTTGGCATTGGTGAGCCTGATGAAGACCCCATTAATTATGTTTTAAATAAACCATATGGAGATGACAAAATCGCTATTGAAGGAGCGATTGAAAGAGCCGCCCAAGCCTTAAAAGAAGCGTTAAGATCATCTTGGAACAAAGCGATGTCCTTGTATAATGTTAAGTCCACTCCATCGGCTTAATATGAATTTATTTGAAAAGCTAAAAACTAATTCTATTACCCCCCATATCAAGCAAAATAAGGGGTATTTTGTCGTTGATGAAAATGGAGCGTCACCTTTTTTAATTGCCTCTAATTATTTTAATAATAAAGGTAAATATTTATTGGTCACATCTAATTTATATAAGGCTCAGCAATTATTTTCTAATCTTGTTTCTTTAATAGGGAAAGATAAAGTAGGTTTATTTCCTTGTGATGAATTAATACGCGCGGAATCACTCGCGGAAAATAATGAATTAATCGCCGGAAGAATATTCACTCTATATCAGATATTACATAATGAAGTAGATATTATCATCACCAATGTCGCCGGTGTTATGAGATATATACCTAAACCAGAAAGATTTATGACATCTTCTTTTAAGATTAAGCTAAATGATGTTATTAATGTTTCTAATTTAAGAAGAAAATTAACCATCGCTGGTTATCATCTAGTTAATAAAATAGATCAATCACTACAATTCGCTGTTAGAGGAGATATTATCGATGTATTTTCTATTACCGATGAATATCCAACGAGAATTGAATTATTTGGTGATGAAGTTGATTCTATTAGAAAATTCGATATTTCCACTCAGACATCAATATCTAAAGTTGAAGAATGCGAGATATTACCCGCCAGTGATGTCTTGCTCAATGATGAAGAAATTCAATTGGCTATAAAAGTGCTAAATAATGAGAAAGAAAAGATAGCAAATAATATATCTCAAGAAAACCAAAATACGTTGTCGGAATCGCTTGACGATATCATTAACGAATTATTAGAGAAAAACATCACTTCAAAACTTTATAAATATTACTCATATTTCTCAGATGATGTCTGCTCATTATTTGAATATTGCAAAGAATATAAAACCATATTTATTAATGATGATGGAATTAATCAACAAGCTACTAATTTGATATTTGAATCTAATGATTATATCCATGATTTAAAATCTTCCTTTTTAGCTGTTGGGAATCTCTCATATTATCAAGAATTAAATAGAATAGTGCCCTTTAATATTATTCATTTTAATGAATTTGCTTCTAAAAAAGGTGAGATTGAATTTAATGCTCATCCTGTTTCTATCAGCGCTGGTAAGCAATCCGATTCAGTTGATATCATTAAGATGTATCTCGATAGCGGTTATACCGTCTTGTGTCTAATTGGCGCTAGCGAACATCTAAATTATTTAGAAGAAGCATTTGAAAAAGAAAATATTGCCTATCAAAAAATAGAAGGGCTAAATATACCAGATAAAGCTAAAGTAGGGCTATCTTTCTTCTCCTTTGCTAGTGGAATAGTTTTCGATGAAGAAAAGATATGCATTTTAACCCAAAGAGAACTGTTTAATTCTAAGGGTAGTTATTACCGTTATACTTCTAAATTTAAAGAAGGAAGTGTATTAAAATCTTTTGAAGAATTAGAACACGGAGATTATGTTGTTCATGAATTCCAAGGCATTGGTATTTTTGATTGTTTGCAAACCCTATTCGTGGATGGTGCTCATAGAGATTACATTAAAATAATCTACTCGAATGATGAGATATTATATGTTCCAGTAGCCCAGTTCCAATTAGTAAGAAAATATCAAGGAAAAGAAGGCGCTAAACCGAGATTAAGTAGACTCCATTCTTCTGATTGGGAAAAGACTAAAAAGAAGATTAAAGATAGAATAGATGATCTCGCTAATAGGTTAATGAATCTATATCAAGAAAGATCAAAAATAGAGGGCTTTGCTTTTGAGAGCGATGATGAATTGCAGATGCAATTTGAAGAGAATTGTGATTTTGAATTAACAAAAGACCAAATAACATCCTTAAAAGAAATTAAACACGATATGGAATCATCTCATCCTATGGATAGATTGTTGTGTGGAGATGTTGGTTTTGGCAAAACAGAAGTTGCCTTTCGAGCAGCCTTTAAAGCTATGCTTTCTGGTAAACAGGTTGCCTTCTTATGCCCAACCACCTTATTAGCGAGGCAGCATTATGAAAATGCTTTAACTAGATTTGCCGGATTTGATATCAATGTTGCTTTATTTTCCCGCATGGTTCCTGAAGCTATACAAAAAGAAAACATTAAAGGTGTATTAAATGGTTCTATTCACTTAGTCATTGGTACACATAGATTATTATCAAAGGATATTGTATTTGATAATTTAGGATTATTAATTGTCGATGAAGAGCAAAGATTTGGTGTGGAGCAAAAAGAAAAAATCAAAGAATTAAAATCTAATGTTGATGTTTTAACACTATCCGCGACGCCTATTCCTAGAACTCTACAAATGTCATTAATTGGCATGAGAAATATGTCGGTTATCAACACCCCTCCAAAAGAAAGAATGCCAGTACAAACTTATGTCATGCCATATAAAGCCAATGTGGTAAAAGAATTAATAGAAAGAGAACTATCTAGAAATGGGCAAGTATTCTATCTCCATAATAGAATCGCTAATCTATATGAAGTTGCATCTAAAATTGCTAAACAAATACCTAATGCGACTATTGCCGCCGCTCATGGGCAGATGGACAAAGAAGAATTAGAAGATATCATGGATCGCTTCTATGCTGGACAAATTCAAATATTGGTATGTACATCAATTATTGAAAACGGAATAGATGTTCCTAACGCTAATATGATTGTGGTGGATAATGCTGATTGTTATGGATTAAGTCAACTCTATCAAATTAAAGGTCGCGTTGGAAGAAGTGATAGAATAGGATATGCTTATCTTTTATATAATGAAAATAAATTATTGAATGATAACGCGAAAAAAAGGCTTAAAGCCATCAAAGAATTTACCGCTCTTGGAAGCGGATATAAAGTCGCACAGAGAGATTTGATGATTCGAGGGGCAGGCGATATCCTTGGTCCAGAACAAGCTGGATATATTGATTCCATCGGTTTAGAGATGTATATCAAATTGTTAAATGAGACCGTAAAAGAGAAGTTAAAACCAGAACAAAATATTGAAAATAACGAAAATAAGCCCATTTTTGCGGACTTAAACATCGATGCCTATATTCCAGATGACTACGCTATTGAGGCTAACAAAATTGAGTTATATCACCTCATCGATGAAACAGAAAGCATTGAAGAATTAGCGAGAGTTAAAATGGATATTAGAGATGTATATGGTAAGATGCCAATCAATGTTGAATATCTATTTGATAGAAGAAGCATTGATATCTTAGCTAAGACATCTAAAATTGAAAATCTTTTAATATATCCAAATTATGTGGAAATTATTTTAGGTAAAGCCTACTTAAATATTAAAGGAGTGGGTAATATTGTTTTAAGCGCGATGATACCTTATATGGAATTCTCACGTACCACTTATTTAAATGGAACTTTTAAAATAATAATGAATAAAAGAAAGACATGGGTAGAAGATTTGACTAATATATTATCAGAATTAGATTCTATTATGAGCAGGGTGAAAAAATGAAAAAGCCAAGACTAGACCAATATTTATATCATACATCATTCTTTTCCTCTCGAACCGAGGCTCAAGAATTTATTTCTAGTGGATTTGTTTTATTAAACGGTGATACCGCTAAACAATCATCCGCGGTAAAAAATGGTGATATTATTAAAATCATCAATCAAAATTATTTTATAAAAATCCAAACAGAGATTACAATTGAAGGCAACACCTGTTATGTCGGATATAAGGTGTTAGAAAAAGGAAAGATTAATATCGCCACATGTTAGATTTAGACAAGAACAAAAAATATCTATTAGCTTGTAGCTTTGGTCCAGACTCCATGGCCTTATTTCATATGCTCCTAACCGAAGGATATAAATTTGATGTCGCTCATGTTAATTATGGTGTAAGAAAAGAAGCCGAACAAGAAACTATCAGCCTTTATGAATACTGCGGTAAAAACGATATATCAATAGAGGCTATGTATGCGAAAAAAGTCGACAATTTTTCCAATTTCGAAGCAAAAGCCCGTGATTTGCGGTATAAATTCTTTAAATCGCTATTTGATAAAAATGGCTATGATGCCCTTTTAGTGGCTCATCACCAAGATGATGTATTAGAGACTTATTTCCTTCAAAGAAAAAGAGGAGGATATGTCGAACATTATGGTATCGCTTATAAAACTAATATCTATGGAATGGAAGTTTTAAGACCTTTATTAAATTATTCTAAACAAGATTTATTAGATTATGATAATGAGCACAACATACCATATGGAATTGATTCCAGTAATTTGAGCAATGACTTTGCAAGAAACGTTATCCGTCATAACATCATCGAGAAAATGCGACCAGCAGATAAAGCACAAACATTAAAAGAAATTGAAGATGCCAATGTAGAGATAGATGTTTTATATGAAAGACTATACGCGACTGATTTAGAAAATGTTGATGAATTATTAAAATTAAGCGATGATGAATTTCAACGTGCGATGGTCATACAAGCAAGAAAAGTGGAGCTTGATTCCTCTATTTCTTCCGATTTAGCGGAGGAAATTAAAAAGATATTATTATCTAAAAAACCTAATGTGGCATTTAAGATTCATAATGGATTAATCTTTATGAAAGAATACACTTGGTGTGGCTTTGTAGAAGAAGATAAAGAATTCTTATATTCCTATGTCATTGATTCACCTCGTAAATTTGAAACGGAATATTTCTTTTTAGATTTCAGTAATGGGGGAGAAAATAGAAACGTCAAATTAGATGATTATCCAATCACTGTTAGATGCGCTAAAAAAGGCGATGAAGTGATGATAAATAATTATTCCGTAGAGATCAGAAGACTCTTTATCGATTGGAAGATGCCTCTATCTTTAAGGAAGAGATGGCCCTTAATTGTTAACAAGCATAATAAAGTGATTTATGTCCCGAGATATAGAAAAGAATTTAAAGTCAAAGAAGATAGCAATTTCTATGTAAAAATTAAATAAAATTAAAGATTTGCGTGGTTTTTGTGATTTAAATTCAACCTAAATGAGCCTCGATATAAGACAACACGTTTTTTATAAAAGCAACTTTGTTGCAATAATTCTATTTTTCTTTTAAAATCTATCTACATTATATATAATGTCATTAAACGTTTTGATGCACGTTTGTGTTAAATATCAAATTTTAAGGAACAGGAGGCTTATATGGCAGAAAATAATAACCCCGCGCCAAGAAGAAGAATATCAATTGGTTATATCATCGTATTTGTATTATCCATCGTTTTGTTGTCTTTCTTAATATATTCCATGTTTGCTAATAACAATTCAGCAGATGCATTTACTGTTAGCAAATATGTCGATACTTTAATGAATGGTCGTGTGACAGAAGTTTATATCACTCCAATGGAACAAACTATTGTTTCAATCGAAGGCAGATATAAGAAATATGATCCAAGTGTTGCTAATCCAACTGAATATAGATTCTATTGTACGATTGACCAAGCGACATGGGTGTCAAATGTTGAATATTTCTATACTCTTGATGGTGAAACAGAAGCAAAACAAATTAACGATAGCGTTATGAACATAACCTACGCTAATGTAGTAGATAAAAAGATTACATTTAATAATCCATATGTTACCACTTGGTGGGATCAATGGGGACCAACAATTATCATGTTAGGTGGCTCCATCTTAGCGGTCGTTATCTTATTCTTTGTCTTCTCTAGAAGCGTTGGTAACACCAACAATAGAGCCTTAGACTTCAATAGATCGAGAGCCAGAAGAGAAAACGCTTCAAAAGTTAAATTTGATGATGTCGCTGGCGCTGATGAAGAAAAATTAGAGATGCAAGAATTAGTTTCTTATCTTAAAGAACCTAAAAAATATCAGAAATTTGGTGCGAAATTGCCAAAAGGTGTCCTTTTAGTGGGGCCTCCAGGATGTGGTAAAACATTATTAGCTAAAGCTGTTGCTGGTGAAGCAGGTGTTCCATTCTATTCTATCTCTGGTTCTGACTTCGTCGAAATGTTTGTCGGTGTTGGTGCAGGCCGTGTTAGAGATATGTTTAAAACAGCGAAAGAAAATGCCCCATGTCTAATCTTTATCGATGAAATCGATGCTGTTGGTAGACAAAGAGGTGCTGGCTTAGGTGGTGGCAACGATGAACGTGAACAAACCCTTAACCAATTACTCGTAGAAATGGATGGCTTCTCTGATAATTCCGGTATTATTGTTATCGCCGCTACAAATAGAGATGACGTTTTAGATCCAGCCTTATTAAGAGCGGGACGTTTCGATAGAAAGATCACTGTCTCATTACCAGATAAGAAAGGTAGAGCTGCAATTATGCGAGTGCATGCTCGTAATAAGATTCTATCTCCTGAAATCGACTTTGATGCCTTAGCCGCTAGAACTACTGGTTTCTCTGGCGCTGATTTAGAAAACGTTTTAAATGAAGCGGCCATCTTAGCGGTTAGAAATAAAGAAGAATGCATTTCTCTTGCAGATATTGATGAAGCTATTGATAGAAGAATTTCTGGTCCAGCCAAATCTTCTAGAAGCATTACTGATAGAGAAAAGAAGACCATCGCTTATCATGAAGCTGGTCACGCAGTTATTGGTCTATTCTTACCTAACTCTGATAAGGTACAAAAGATTACCATTATTCCTCGTGGAAATACTGGTGGTCACGTCTTAATGACCCCAGAAAATGATAGATTTGTATATACAAAATCAGAATTAGAGGCGAGAATTGTAGGGTATTTAGGTGGTAGAACATCTGAAGAACTATTTATTGGTGAAATCTCTAGTGGCGCTCAAAACGACATTGAAGTGGCCACAAGAATCGCTAGAATGATGGTTACTGAATTAGGTATGTCTTCTCTAGGTCCTGTTCAATATGAACAAGATACAGGCTCTGTCTTCTTAGGTAGAGACTACGCTAATACGCAAAGAAATTTCTCCAGCCAAGTCGCTAATGAAATCGATAAAGAAATTAGATTTATCATCGATGACGCTCATGATAAAGCCACTAAACTTCTAACTGAACACAAAGATGATGTCAAAGCTATCGCAGAAAAGCTTCTTGAACAAGAAACCATTACTGCTGAAGAAATCAATTCTGTATTAGGACTTGCTAAGGAAGAAGTAAAAACTGAACCAGTTCAACCTGATAATCCTCCTAGCGAAGAAAATAAAGAAGTAAAGGATGACAAGGAAGGTTGAAGCCTTCCTTTTTCAACTATGTGGAAGATAGGCGATATCGAAATAAATGGTAACATCGTACTTGGTCCTATGGCGGGCTATACTTTTTATTCATACCGCAAATTCATGAAATCCTTCGGCGCAGATGTCGTAATATCAGAGATGGTCTCTGACTGTGGTTTAAAATACGGTAATGAAGAAACTATCTCTTATTTAAAATCTGATGGCTTAGAACATCCTTATGGAGTGCAATTATTTGGTAATAAAGCAGAAACCATTATTGAAGCCATGGATATCATTAAAAAGCAAAGAAAAGAATGGCAACCAGACTTTATTGATATCAATTTAGGCTGCCCAGTTAAAAAGGTTACATCTGCGGGAAGTGGCTCAGCTTTATTAAAAGATTTAGATTATCTATACGATTATATGTCTAAGATTGTTAAAGCCTCATCTTGGCCGGTTACTGCAAAGATAAGATTAGGCTGGGATGATAAAAGTATTAATTATCTAGACACGATTAAAATATTAGAAAAAGCGGGCGTTAAAATGATCGCGGTACACGCTAGAACGACCAAACAATTATATGCTGGAAAAGCTCGAATTGAATTATTAGAAAATCTTCAAGACAAGATGAATGTCCCCCTTGTGGTATCTGGTGATATATTCACTTTAGATGATGCGATTAATGCTTTAAAAATAAGTAAAGCCCAAGCGGTAATGATCGCTAGAGGAGGAGTGGGAAATCCAACATTAATCCAGCAAATCAAGGCTTATTTTGCAAAAAATGAGCGATTAAGGGACGCAACAATATTAGAGCAAAAGCAATATTGTTTAGACTTGGCTAAAATGGTCATAGAGGATAAAGGGGAAGAAAAAGGTATGAAGATATATCGCACCATCGGACCCAAATTCTTTGAAGGCTTTCCCAATAGTAAAACTATTAGAAGCGAGATAGCTTCAAAAATATCTTCATATAAAGACTTAGTTGATATTTTAGAAAAATATATAGATAATTAAAGGGCTAACGAGGTGAAAAGTTATGGAAGAAAAAGAATTAGTATTAAATGATCAAGAGATTGCTAGACGTAACAAATTAGAAAAATATAAAGAATTAGGTATTGACCCATTTGGTAAAGCCTTTAAAGTTACTCATCATGCTCAAGATATTAGAGATATTTGTAAAGGTAGAAGTGCATTAGGTATTAAAAGATTACATTTAAATGTTTCTATCGCCGGTAGAATCATGGCTATTCGTAGAATGGGTAAGGCCTCTTTTATCAATCTCCAAGATAAAACCGGTAATATGCAAGCCTATATCGGAATTAATGATGTAGGTGCTAAACAATATGATTTGTTCAAGATGGCGGATATCGGTGATATCGTTGGTGTTACTGGTGAGGTTATGACCACTAGAACTGGTGAATTAACTGTTAAGACATTAAAATTCACCCATTTAAGCAAATCATTAAAACCACTTCCAGAAAAATTCCATGGTCTAACCGATGTCGAAGAAAGATATAGACATCGATATGTCGATTTAATCATGAATGAAGATTCTAAAAAGATTGCTTTTACTAGACCAAAGATTATCCGTGCAATTCAATCTTATTTAGATGAAAACGGCTATGTAGAAGTCGAAACTTCAGTCTTAAATCCAATCCTCGGTGGTGCGGCCGCGAGACCATTTGTCACCCACCACAATGCTTTAGATAAAGACTTTTACCTTAGAATTGCTACGGAATTGCCATTAAAAAGACTTCTCGTAGGTGGTATGGAAAGAGTGTATGAAATTGGTAGATTATTCCGTAACGAAGGTATGGATACCACTCATAATCCAGAATTTACCACTGTTGAAGCTTATGAGGCATTTGGCAATTTGCAGTCAATGAGAAAATTATCCGAAGGAATGATAAGAAAAGTCGCTAAAGATGTGACAGGTTCCGCAATTATTGAATATCAAGGTAAGACCATTGACTTCTCTAAACCATTTAGATGGGTATCTATGGTGGATTTAGTTAAAGAAAAAACTGGAGTGGATTTCTCCAGAGAAGATATCACATTCGAAGAAGCAAAAGCGGTCGCTGATAAATATGGCATCAAATTAGATAAATTCAAAAATACTGTTGGTTATATCTTAAACGAAATTTATGAAGAATTATGCCAAGACGATCTCATTCAACCAACCTTCGTTTATTCCTATCCAATTGAGGTCTCTCCACTTACAAAACGCGGAAAAGACCCAAGATTTACCGAGAGATTTGAATTATTTGTCAATGGTAAAGAGCTCGCTAATGCGTATACTGAATTAAATGATCCTATCGATCAAAAGGAAAGATTCATTGCTCAACTTAAAGCAAAAGAATTAGGTGATGATGAAGCTAGCGAAATGGACTATGATTTCTTAAACGCTCTTGAATATGGTATGCCACCTGCTGGTGGAATTGGTATGGGTATTGATAGATTAGTTATGTTATTAACCAACCAAGCATCAATCCGTGAAGTAATCCTTTTCCCAACCATGAGAGATAGCAATAAATAAAATATACAAAAATTATCCCACCTAAGGTGGGATTTTTTAATAGGCGAAAAAATTTTTGTCAATTTTCGTTTTTCGCGGATATTAGATATATGTAGGGAATATTTCTCTATGTGTTGTTATATTTGATAAGTGCAGTATCAAAAAAAATAGCAATAATTCTCGATGGTAAAAAAATGACCTAGACTATTTTTGATGTATTATGTATAATACTATCACTGCATTCGCAGTATCTCTGCTGTTAGATAGATAACAGCCAATAGACCAAAGGGAGGTGTACAAGATGAAAAAATACGAACTCATGTACATTTTAAAAGCTGACTTAGATGAAGCTGCCCGTAAAGACGTTATGGACAAATTAGCGGCTATTCTCACCATTAATGGTGCAGAAGTTAGATCCACTGATGAATCCTTAGGCTTAAGGGAATTAGCTTATCCTATCAAGGATGAGACTAAAGGCTACTATGTCGTTTTAAAAATCAGTGCAGAAGTAAAAGCCACCAACGAATTCTCTCGTTTAGTGAAATTTAATCCTAATGTGCTTCGTCATTTAATTACCGTCGATCCAGAAGAATAATAAAGGAGACAAAAAATGATTAATCGTGTTGTTTTAGTTGGTCGCCTAGTCCGCGACCCAGAACTCAAGAAACCATCAGGAACATCTATCTGCAATTTCGATCTTGCCGTTGATACATGGCAAAAAGATGCAGAAGGAAATCGTACAGCTTTATATATTAGAGTTGTTTCATTCAATCAAACAGCTGAAAATGTCAGCAAATTCGCTAGAAAAGGAAGTCTCGTCGGTGTCGATGGCCGTCTAAGTCAAAGAAAATTTGAAAGAAAAGATGGCACAAAAGGATCTGTAATCGAAGTTATCGCAGATCAAGTTAGATTCTTAGAACCAAAATCCGCAGGCGGAAATCAAAATGAAGTCGCGGAACCAGGATTTGATCAAACTCCAATTGAAGAATCTAAGAACTTAGATACAGTAGATTTACCAGACGATGATCTACCTTGGATGACATAAGCTAGAAAGGAAATACATTAACATGGCTTATAAAAAAGTTAGACCACACAAGAAATTTTGTTACTTCAAAAAGAATAATATCAAACATATCGACTATAAAGATGTTGAAATGTTGAAAATGTTTATTACTCCAAATGGCAAGATTTCTCCAAGACGTACAACTGGTACATGTGCAAAGCATCAAAGAGAACTCGCAAGAGCTATCAAAAATGCCCGCTTTATGGCTTTATTACCATACGTCCAAGACTAATTAATCGTGTTGTGTTAGGATGAGATCGATTCTCCTCGTTTATACGAAGA
>CAJOOD010000075.1 GCA_905236085.1 uncultured Bacilli bacterium | reverse complement strand
TTCTCCATCTATTGATATATCAAAATATGTTTTTGCTGTTATTTTTTCTTCTGAAGAAACTAAGGTTAAAAGACAAAAGAAGAGAAAAATGAGTAAATCATTTAAAAAGTGGAAATATAATCAATCATTATATAAAATCATAAATATAGAAGGAGGACTATATATGTCATCAATAATCGTTTATTTCTCTCGAGCTGGTGAAAATATGGCTAATGGAGAGATTAAAATTCTTAATAAAGGAAATACAGAAATTTTAGCGGAAAAAATTCAAAAGGCCGTTTCCGGAGACATATTCCAAATATTGCCTGAAGAAAATTATCCATTTGCTTATGATGCATGTAAAGCAAGAAGCAAAAAAGAACATGAAAATAATGATTTGCCTTTAATTTCTAATTTAAAAGAACATCTATTAGATGCTTATGATACTATTTATATTGGCTTTCCGATATGGTCTCGTTCCTTCCCACGTATCATTTCGACATTTTTGCAATGCTATGACTTAAATGGAAAAATCATTAAACCATTCTGCACTAATGAAGAAGGTGACTTCGGTTATGGAGAATTAGAACTCAGGTCCTTATTAAAAGATAGCGGTTGTATCCTAAAACCAGGCCTATCAATTAGAGGTTATGAAGTCTCTAGATCTGATAATGTAGTTAAAGAATGGGTTAATAAATAGTTAACATTCATTTTAAAAAAAGTATAAAAAAAGAGAGCACGCAGCTCTCTTTTATAAATGATATACAATTAGTTTTCGTTATAAGATCTTAATAATAAATGTTTAGCAACTTTTAAGCCTTCTTCATTGGAGAATGTATATTGTAATTGTCCGGTAGAGAAGTGAGTAGCAAAGCTGACATCTTTAAATCCTTCACGTCCAGCAAATTCTGTTGGATCAAGATTGACGTTAATGATAATTTTATTATCTTCAATTCTTAAAGCGCCAAAGTTTTTAATTTTCTTGAAAGCGATGTAAGTTCTTAAACGGTTAACAGTAACAACTTCATCAAAATATTTGACGTATTCACATAATCTTTCATAGAAATCTTTAGTTGTGGTGTTAGCTTTTTTCAAATTCGCAGCGAAACCATTTCTGACTTTGCTTGGTTCTTCTAATGGTTTGGTTGAATTAGATTCTAATAATTCAAAGGTGATAATACCATTACCATATTTTGCATATTGGATTAGCGAGATATTTCTAGCGAATTGATTAACTGCTGATCTATCATATTTGCTATATCCAGAAGAGATGCAAATAATTCTTGGCATTGTCCAGTCAATTACATCAGATGCTTTCTTACCTAATTTGGAAGAAACTGAAGTATAGAAGCGATCTTTGTTCGCCAATAATTGTTCAATGTGGAATAAACCTTTGGATAATAAATTTTGTTCTTCTTTAGTGTTGTAAACAAAAACAACAGGGACACGGTTTTCATCAAGACCGACACTAGAAATGGTGCTTTGGCCGATATCGTAATCGCTTGCCACAAATGTAACACCAAAGAATTTCTTCATGTTGTCTTCAACTAAGCCTTGTAATTCTAAGTCAACATCGACAGGAACGGTTTTAATTTCTTCGACATTGCCTTCTAAACTAAATAATTTAATTTCTGGCATTTCTAAACTCCTCAATACTTTATGGAATTATTATACAAATATCCGTATGATTAAATCCATAATTATTTTCACTTTTTCGATGTCGGAATAGATTTCCATTTCTACCGATTCTCATCTAGATAGAATATATCATTTGTGTTTACACATTTTGGACAGTGTACAAGATTTAATATTTTTATATTCGTTTCGTTAATCACTTTGTGATATATTTTTTATGCGAGGTAAGTTATGCCTATTTGTAAAAACTGTGGTTCAAGATTAACAAGATTTGATAAAGATGTTTGTCCTGTATGTGGTTTTAAAAAACCATTAGAAGGTGTTAGCAGCGATACGATTGAGATTACTGCTGAAATATCCGCTGTCAAGGATGATAATAAAAGTTCCTATAAACCAAAAAGTAGGAAGATGGCTTTCTTATATTCCGCTTTGCTCGGCTTCACCGGAGCTCCATTTTATTATTTAAAATATTATATGACTGGAATGATTTGGCTTCTAGCCAATCTTCTTGTAGGTGGTGGAATATTTGTGCCATTGTTTGTTTTCGCTCAACTATCTTTATTGCTATCTTTATTAATTTCTATTGGGACTTTATACATATTAAATATAATTCTTGGCTTCTATTTCTTGTCAAAACATGATTTGAAAGATGGAAGAGGGGAATTCTTGAGGTAAAATGAATAGATATTTTGCATCTATATCAAATAACGAGATCATTCTTAATGAGGATGACCTTTTTCATATGCAAAAGGTAATGAGAAGCAAAGTCGGAGACAAAATTGAGTTGGTTATCAATAAAAAAGCCGCGATATATGAGATTACTTCATTTAGCCCTTTTAACGCTAGAAAGATAAACGATATTGATTTAAATCCAGAATTAAAAAATGAAGTGACATTGTTTTATTGTTTGTCGAAAGGAGACAAAATTGATTTTGCCATTCAAAAAGCAACCGAATTAGGAGTTTCAAGAATTATTTTATGCAATTCAAAATATTCAGTTGTGAGGTACGATAGCAAAGATATCGTTAGAAAAATGAAAAGATTTAAAGAAATAGCAAAATCTGCCGCAGAGCAATCTCATAGATTAATAATTCCGGAAGTAATAGGGGTATATGATATCGCTGACATCAAAGATTATATGGGCGAACATAATTTTTTAGCGTATGAAAAAGAATCAGAAAACCATGCAAATCCCACATATTTATATGAAAAAATAAAAGAAAATGAAAAAATAAGCATATTTATTGGTTCAGAAGGTGGATTTTCAGAAGAAGAAGTTTTAATATTAAATAAACTTGGGTTTATTAATATTTCTTTAGGCAAAAGGATTTTAAGAACCGAAACCGCTGTGGTATGTGCATTATCGCAATTAAACCTAATAATAGAAAAATAATATGGCTACTATTTATCAGACACTTGAAAAAAATCGTAAAAGAAGACCTGGATTTGAAAGAACTCAAGAATTTTCTTTTTATCTTAGACACGCTGATATATTAAATAAAGTTAATCGTTTTGATTTTCTTAAAAATAAAGAAAATTCTGATTTTGATATTATGCGAGCCAATATTGTTATTCAAGCTTATCAAAATAAAGAATATATCGATGAAGAGATTAAATCCTTGTATGCCTATTTATCCAATGATAAGAAATTAGATAGAGTTAAATTTATCTCCGCATTAAAAGAAAGATGCGTTGATTTGCCCTATTACAGTCTTGATAAAGACAAGATTTATATCCCTATCTTTACTCAATCTATTAATCTTGTTTATACAAAAACTCCCGAAAAGATGATGGAATATCCCTATTCTAATCTATTTGACAATTTTAATGATTCGGTCGTCGACATGTTTGATGTCTATGGCTTTGAATTATATGATTCGTATTTTACCAGATTGATTAAAGTGGGAAGTAGTGAGACTGAAGGCGCATTTTTCCATTATGATACCAATACTATTTATATCATCAACGATCAAGGTAGATTAGACAATAAAATAGTCTTATTCGATAAATACATGAAAAGAATTTCTACAAATCATATGTTAGAAAGATTAAGACCTGTAGCCCAAAAATATTTTGAAAACAATAGAGATGAATTTATTGGTGAGTTATATAAAAATGAATTCATTTCTGGAAAAATGTATGCCATTTTAAAGGAATTGCATTTTAAAGATGGAAAATAGAACTTTCTTTTTATATTGCTTAGGTTGCAAAGTTAATTCTTATGAAAATAGTGCTCTAAGAAGCATTTTTTTAGCTAGAGGATACAAAGAGGATAATATAAATCCAGATATTATTGTTATTAATACTTGTTCTGTAACCGCAACCGCGGACCAAAAATCTAGACAACATATTAGGTCTCTAAGGAAAAAACATCCTAACTCTGTTTTATGTGTGATGGGTTGCTATAGCCAAAAGATGCATGAATTTGTTATTAATGAATTAAATGCTGATATTGTTATAGGCACCAATCATAGAAGTGAATTAGCAAAATATATTGATCAATATTATATAGACCACATAAAAAGAGATTATACAGAAGATAATCCCTTTAAATTCTCTTATGAAGAAATGTCGATTACTTCCTTTTCTGAAAACGTTAGGTCTTATTTAAAAATACAGGATGGATGTAATAATTTTTGCACTTATTGCCTAATACCATATCTAAGAGGAAAGACACGTTCTAGAGATTTTGATACCATCATTAAAGAAGCTAAAGAAATAGTGAATAATGGATTTAAAGAAATTGTTCTTACTGGTATTCATGTGGGAGGATATGGAAAAGATTTAAACAATCACACTTTTTCTGACTTAGTGGAAGCTTTGTCCGATATTGAAGGGTTAAAAAGAATAACGATATCATCAATCGATGAAGCAGAAATTGATGATAAATTGATAGAATTATTCAAAACTAGAGACAATCTAGCACATCATATTCATGTATGTTTGCAAAGTGGATCCTCAAGCGTTCTAAAAAGAATGAATAGGCATTATAATACTGAAGAATTTTATAATAAGATTTCTAAAATTAAAGAGGCCTGTCCTGATGTCGCTATTACTACAGATGTCATTGTGGGGTTCCCTCAAGAAAGTGAAGAAGAATTCAATGAAACGTATGAATTTATTAAAAAATGTAATTTTGCAATGCTTCATGTTTTTCCTTTTTCGCCACGTGAGGGCACAATAGCAGCGAAGATGAAAGGACAAATATCAAGTGAAATTAAGAAGGATAGAACACAAAAATTAATTAAATTATCCAATTCATTGTGGAATCAATTTCTATTAGATAATAACAAAAAAGAAATGGACATATTAGTTGAATCATATGATGAAAATACAAAAATGTGTTATGGACATTCATCAAATTATATAGGTTTTTCCTTCAAAGGAAAAAGGGAAGATATTAATCAAATAATCAAAGTAAAATTTAACCAATAAATAATTAGTACCACTCTAACAAAAATGCACTTTCTTTAGAAGATGTACAAAAAATCTTTGACATAAATAGCCTTCTTACATATAATATAGCAGGTTATTTAAGGAGGATGCACATATGGCAGTACCATTCAGAAGAACATCCAAAAGAACTAAAAGATTAAGAAGAACACATTTTAAATTAAATGTTACAGGCTTAGTTACTTGCCCACAATGTGGTGCGATGATCAAATCACATCATGTATGCCCAAAATGTGGCTACTATGGTGGAAAGCAAGTTTTAGTTAATGGAAAATTAGCAGAAGCTGCACCTGAAGCAGAAAAGAAAACTAGCAAGAAAAGCAAATAAGGACCGTTTGTAAACGGTCTTTTATTTTGCTAATATATTTTTAAAGGAAGTAATATTACATGGAAAAATTAAATAAATATATTGATCACACTCTATTAAAGCAAGACGCTAAACCAGAACAAATTGAAAAATTATGTAAAGAAGCATTAGAATATGACTTTATGTCTGTCTGTGTTAATCCTTCTTATGTTCCATTAGCGGCTAATTTATTAAGAGGCAGCAATGTTAAAGTTTGTACAGTTATAGGTTTCCCATTAGGTATGAATCTACCAGAAACTAAAGCAGAAGAAGCTAAACAAACTATTAAATTAGGTGCTCAAGAAGTTGATATGGTTATCAACGTTGGCATGCTTAAAGCTAATAATGACAAATATGTCGAAGATGAAATTAGATTAGTAAAACATGCTTGTGGTGATACTTTATTAAAAGTCATCATTGAAACATGTTTATTAAACGATGATGAAAAAGTCCGTGCTTGTTTATGCGCCAAAAGAGCCGGAGCGGATTATGTAAAAACATCAACTGGTTTTTCAACAGGTGGAGCCACAGTTAGCGATATAGCCTTAATGAGAAAAACAGTTGGTCCAAATATGGGTGTTAAAGCTAGTGGAGGAGTTCATTCCTATGAAGAAGCTATAGCACTCATTAATGCTGGAGCTTCAAGAATTGGTGCTTCAAGCGGAATCAAAATAATGGAAGGAAATAAATAAAACCTTGCAAATCTAAGATAAAACTCATCGATTTGATGAGTTTTTTAGTTGCTTTCTCTTATCATTTCTTCTTCAATATTGACTTGAGGTTGATAATTATCACTTGCGTGATGTTTTATATAATGTAAGAACAATATCACCGCGACAATTGCACATACTAGATCAGCAATAGGTGTAGCCCAAACAATGCCATAAACAGGAACAGCATTAGATAAGACAAACATCAATGGGATATCTAAAATTCCTTTTCTTAATAAGGCAAGAATCAAACTTCTAAAAGCTTTTCCCGCCGCTTGGAAGAACGATATAACAGTATATGCGATAGCGCTAAATGGAGCACCGATACATAATATTCTCAAGAAATCAGTTCCAAATTCAGATGCATTAGTGCCGCTATGAATGAAGATATCAACTAAATTTCTTGTGAATATCAAACTAACTGCAGTGCAAATCAAAGAAATGCCTAAAGATATACCACCTGACATATAAACAACACGTTTCATTCTCTTACGATTTCCTGATGTTTTGTTATAACCAATAAGTGGTAATACGCCTTGGGTCATCCCTCTAACAGTCGAATGGGCAAACATATTAATTTTCTTAGCTACTCCAACTCCGGTTTGGGCCTCGATAGATACTAAGCCCATTAAGTTATCTAAAATAGCGTAAGAAATATTTTCACATAAAGTCATTAGACATGCAGGAATACCAATCAATATAACGCGACCTGGAATTTGATTTTTAAAGCAATTCTTGGATAATTTAACGGAAATAATAAGATTTTTCCTTTTTATAATAAATAAAATAATGTAATAAATAAGAGCGATAACATTAGCTAAACCAGTAGCAATACCAGCACCTAAGGCTTCGTTTCCCTTTGGTAAGATAACAAACATAAATAAAGGATCTAAAGCAATATTTAAAATACCGCCTATAGCGATACCTAAAGAGGCATGGAAAGACATGCCTTGACTTCTAATAAGATGAGAAAATAAGGTATTCATCGCAGTAGGAATACCACAAATAACAACCGTAACAATTAAATACCACTTAGCGTTAACGTGAACATCTGCATGACTTCCGCCTAAAATATCTAAGAATATATCAGAGAATATAAAGGCAAATAAAGAATATAAAACAGTTACCGCTAAACAACCCCAAACAGCAAAACCAGAAGCATATTTAGCGCTATCAATTTGCTTTTTACCTAGAGCACGCGAGATAACAGAGGCTCCGCCGATACCAAATAGATTAGATATAGCGCTAATGAACATAAATGATGGCATGCAAATGGTTACAGCAGTAGTCATGACATCGCTTCCTGCTAATCCGACAAAGAAAGTATCGGCCATGTTATAAATAACCAAAATGAGTTGTCCCAAAATGGATGGCAACGCTAATGTCATAATAGCGCCAAAAATAGGTTTATTCTCAAATAATTCTTTTTCCTTACTCGTATTCATGGTGTTTACCATAGAGATTAAATATTAGCAAAAATAAATATTAAAAAGTATTAATAATTTCTTTAACATCTATAAAATTTGCTTATAATAATACTATGAGCACAATTGATCCAAGATTAGAAACTGTTTTATCAGTTCTAGAAAATAAGAATTATTCCAAGGCTGCTAGAGAATTAAATTTAACTCAGCCAGCAGTTTCCCAACACATTTCATCTTTAGAAAAAGAGTTTGACATCAAAATTTTTAATCGTGTAAATGGTGAAATGATACCAACTCCCATAGGGAAAGTATTGATTAAATACGCAAAAAGATACACTGCTATTACAAAAGAGCTAGCGAAAGCTATCCAAGATGAAAAGAAAGAGACCACAAATCTAAATGTTGGTATCACGCACTCTTCTGAGGGCAATATTGTGCCTGAAGTGTTAATCAAATATAGTGAAAAGCATCCTGGTACAACTATAAAAATTATTTCTGATGATATAAAAAATCTTTATGAAAAATTATCAAATTATGAAATAGATTTTGCAATAGTGGAGGGAAAAGTGCCTTTAGATAGATTCTCTAAAATTATGTTAGATAGTGATCCAGTAGTGGCTATAGTTTCTAAAGATTCAAAATATGCGAAAAGAAATACCATAACTATTTCTGAATTAAGAAAAGAGAAATTAATTTTAAGAACTTCTGGTTCGGCGACAAGAAAAATATTTCAATCACAACTGGATTTAATATCCATGTCTTTAGACGATTTTAATGTCGTTTTGCAAATAGATAATACTTCTGTTATCAAAAATCTAGTGGAAAAAGATATGGGCGTATCGGTTATGCCTAAATCTGTTTGTTATCAAGAAATTAAGAACAAAACTTTAATCGCATTAACCATTCAAGATATGAATATGGTTGCAGAAAACAATCTAGTTTATCTTAAGTCATATAATAATGACGCTGTTATAAACGAATTAATATCTATTTATAAAAGCATGTCCAAATAAATATAGATAATCCATGTTCAAATGGCATCGCAAAATCAGTTGTGAGATCTAATTTAAAACACAAGCCTATATAAAGCTCATACGGTAGAATAAAAGAGGTCGGCCATCCTATGTAAGGTATTCTAGAAATAAAGTAGGCTTAGCAATTAATTCAAGAACAAAAAATATAAATAGTTTGCGGCCTTACCAAACTAAATTAATGAACAAATTTTTAAAAAGAAAGAAATAAAATGAAAATCAATTCGGGTCGCTCCTAATTGAGCGATTTTGTATTGAAAGCATCGAATTAATCATATCTTCTCAAAGAGTTCAAGAAGCACCAAATGATAATGAAGCCTTAAAAATATAAAAACGAGATAATTTTGGTATCATCTCGTTATCTTCTGTTTGTCTTACTATAACGACATTAATAGCCAATTAGACCAATCGTAACGACATTACACTAACTGCTGATTTCTTAGACCTGATTAAAAGAAATTAGAAAACATTTCCAAGAAAGAAATGGAAGGATATCTTCAAACTGATTATTTCGCGAAAGGGTCGATGTATCCAAAGGTTAATGCCTACGTTAAATTCTTAAATGAATGCACAGGTAAAACTGTGATTATCTCTTCACTTGAAAAAACTCAACTTGCCTTTGAAGGAAAAGCCGCAACAATTATAAAATAATCTTTGATGTTTCTCATGAATTATGGAATGGCAGAATTACTGCTCAAAAAAATTTGTTAACTGCCAAAGGAATAGAAATGAGAGTTAATAGAAGCTCACAAGTAGAAGATGTGTTAGGAATAATAAAGCAAGACATGCAATATGATCGATTTAGAAGAAGAGGTTTAGATAAAGTCCTTGTAGAAATATGTTTAATTTTGATTGGCCATTTATTAAGAAAACTTTTTACTTTTTATGATGGCAAAGCAAAACTTGATTATTGGGTTGCACCTGATGATTTAAAAGATGAAATAATGCCAAAATAGATGCTAAAAATTTCAAACAAAAAATAAGAAAAAAAAGATATAAACGAAACTCTTAGAACAGAACACAGAAAGAAGAAAACGGTTTCTTAACAGAATAACTGTTAAGCATTCAGAAATACATAAAAGGGGCTTATTCACCTTTTAGATTTCTTAACAGCCCCTTTTTTATATCGAAAATTCTTATTTTTGTCTTGTGCTTCTAACATTATTGGTAAGTGCTAATAAGCCACTGACAACAACTGGTGTAAGAATTGAATAGTGCATGCAAATAGAAGCAAGAACACGGTTTTCAACTGGACCAAAAGATTCAACATTTGCAAAGCAGGATGAATAGATAGAGAACACTAAAGCAAAAACAACACCAGAAATAGCTAAGATGTTAGAAATTTTGAAATTGTCTAACTTAAATGCAAACGCAGTGAGCGAACCAAATAAGAGTGTTAAAAAGATTTTTTGAACACTATCTCTAAATGTAACGGTCATATTGAAAAGAATTGCTAAAAGGAATAATCCGATTGCACATAAATAAAAGATTTTGCCTTTCTTATAACCAACAGTCGCATATACACTGATCGCGATGTAAGTGAGAATCATGCAAATTGAAGAAGCAATCATATTCCATTCTGGATCATAAATGCAGACATAAACAAGTAAACCAATCTGCGCTAATAAGCCGATGCAAACCAAAATCATTTGCACAAAAAGCAAGACTGCTTTACTTTTTTTCAAACCAAATTTCTTAACAGTATCCATTTTGTTTCGTATTATTCAGTTAAGCCTAGTTTGATTACTGAATAACTTTCTCCTTTCTAGCCTATAATTTCTATATGCTGTGTACCTGTGATTCATTTTTGCCACTTAATAACTCGGGGGATTTTCAGGACACGGCTTTTCCTCCTATAAATTTGTTTGCAAAAACTAATATAATTAAGGCATTATTTTTATAAAAAATCAACTGTAGAGTTATTAGATAGCAATGGCTCAATTATTGAAACTTATAAATCGCTCTATCGCTA